>NZ_SMCO01000006.1 GCF_004346685.1 Sulfurirhabdus autotrophica | reverse complement strand
GATGATTTCAAATCGGCACCAAAATATTTTGCTTTCTAAACCCCGCCCAGATTGGATCTTGGCGGCTCGATTCGCGATTTAACCGGACACTACTGTTCTATCGTATATGTTAATTTCTTGATTATAACAATAGATAAGTAACGCTTTTTATTTTTGGTTGTTGTTTTACTTAAAACTTGAATGTCTGCCTCTTCCACCTTGATGCGTGTCAGTAATGGCGGCAATCGGTAATCGTGTTTTCAATCTTGGATGACAGCAATTGGCACACAACGCCAGTTTGCCATGGAAGCCAAGCCTGTGGCAGCTTTGAAGTAAGCCAAATGCGTACTCTCGACCCTTTCCTGACCTTGGAGCTTTGCATAAGCAGACGTTCAGAACCAAACCAACAAAAAAAAACAGCGGCCAAAAGGCCGCCGTCATTGTGAGCAAAGTCTATTATGCTGCTTTGCGCTTGCGAGCTACACCGATCAAGCCCAGCAGGCCAGAACCCATCAACCACGCAGCAGCCGGTACAGGTACTGAGGCGGGAAGAATTCGATTTAAAGAACCTGTACAGCTAGGACCGCAGTTTTGGAACATCGTGCCAGTATTACCGGAGACGGTGAAGTACTGTGTGCCGTCAACATCGTTAGCGATGCCCCAATTGCCGTTGGTGTCACCCGCAGAAGTGGCGGTTATCGCACCGGTCGACGAGTTCCATGAATAGGTACCCCATTCAATACCAGTGTGTGTAGGATCACCAGCAACTACTGATGCCTCCATGTAGCGCCCGTCTTGCAAGAAGGTAGTCACGACCTGGGTACCACTGCTATCAAAAAGCCAACTTCCGACGATTTGTGGGGATGATGGAAGAATTCGATTTACAGAACCTGTGCAACTAGGACCGCAGTTTTGGAAAATCGTGCCAGCATTACCGGAGACGGTAAGGTACTGTGTGCCGTCAACATCGTTAGCGATGCCCCAATTGCCATTAGTGTCACCCGTAGAAGTGGCGGTAATCGCGCCGCTCACGGGATTCCATGAATAGGTACCCCACTCAATACCAGTGTGTGCAGGGTCACCAGCAACTGCTGATGCATCCACGTAGCGCCCATCTTGCAAGAAGGTAGCCACGGAAAAGCTACTACCGTTATCCAAAAGCCAACTTCCGACGATTTGATCGGCAGATGAAGCTTGTGCTGCTGCACTTACAACAATCGATGACAAGAGCAGAAATATGCGAGATATATTTAAAGAGTTCATGGTTAAGCCTTTTGAAATATTAATTTAGAGTTGTTGGTGAACCAAGAATAGTTCGTTTCGTATGGCAAGCCAAAGATTAGCAATTAATATGCCAGTTAGTGCAAAGTCTACCGATTAGCCAATATTTATCGAGTTCTTAGGTAAGCCAGGGAAAAAGTATTGCAGAGTAACTGTAAAATTATCCGGCAAAATAACTTGAAATTTATGAAGAAATATACCTTAAATGCAGCTTATGGCTTGCAGAATGATTAACGACAAGGTGTTCAGTCTTGTAAATATTACCGACATCGTGAAAATTGTGTGATGTTTGCTCGTCTTGAGCTTCTCTAAGCTGCAATTTATTTCGTGTGATTCGTCACTACTCACCGATGATTATTGGGTTTTTAACTGGATATTCTAGGGGGATTGACCAATTCAACAGTGAGTGTCTGTTATCTGGCAAATTATTGAAGGTCTCATAATGGCACGTTTGAGACAAATAGCTTCTTGAATAAGCGATGCTATGCAAATTGCTTTCAGTTAAATAGGAATAAACACTGCAGTAGCTAAACTTTGAACCACTCGAACAAAAGAACGGTTGGTTTTTTCTGAAATAACTCTGGCCATGGAGTCTTGTTCAGCGATAATTTTACCAAACTCCCTTTCGAAACTAAGATTGCGGATACCGCCACCTGCATCGTTACTCAGCAAAAATAATTCACCCTGACTGTTGCGGGTGTTCCCCAGTTTCCATACGGCGATTTCTACATTGCGGGCACTGTTGTATAGCTTTTGTGGGTCGAGGCTATCCAGCAGGAAAAACTCGGTTTTGTCATTGTAGGAAGTGATAATCATACAGGCTAAGCCGGCGATTAAAGCCAGAACGCGATCATTTTTGTAATCTTCCTGAAAAGTCAGGTAGATGCTTTCTATGCTTTTTTTGCCATGTAATTCCGGGAAATTCCAGTTGTGTGGACTATCAAAAACCCTGGCTACAGCGCTTTCTATATTGGGTTGGCCGGATTTTTTGAATTCTCTTGGATTGCGTCGGTAGAGTTTTTCCATCAAAACACGTAAGTGGCTGAGGGATTCTTGTTGATGAATTTCAGCGACCATGTCGATGTCGCTTTTGGCGAGCGAGTTAAATTTGAAATCTGGCGAGGCCGGGCCTTTTGCTGCAGGGTGTTTTGGAGTGCTAGTACATGCCGTTAAACTGACGGCTGTTAATATAATTATTGCTAGCCGTCTTGTCATATTTCTTAGAACCTTTCGTTATCTTTAAGATAACGCCATTCACCTGCCGGGAGATCGCCCAGTTTGATTTGACCGATGCGGACGCGTTTAAGGCCTACCACTTTAAGTCCGACCATTTCGCACATGCGTCGGATCTGGCGCTTTTTGCCTTCTTTCAGGATGAAGCGAAGCTGGTCCTGGTTTTGCCAGGATACTTGCGCGGGCTTCAGGCGTTCGCCGTCCAATGACAGCCCATGATTCAGCAGTTTCAGGTTTTTATCGCTTAACCCGCCTTGAACTCGTACAAGGTATTCTTTTTCAATCTGGGAATCAGCCCCGATGAGTTGTTTGGCGATTCGGCCATCCTGAGTCAGTACCAGCAAGCCTTGAGAATCAATATCGAGTCGTCCAGCTGGAGCAAGTCCGCGCAAGTGTTCGTGAGAAAAGTGAATAGGGGCGTTATCGCTTTTGTAACGACTCTCTCGGCAAATCAGGGAAACGGCTGCTTTGTAGCCTTTTTCAGGTTGTGCGGAAACGTAGCCGATAGGCTTATGCAGCAAGATGGTAATGCGCTGTGTCTGGGTATCTTGTGCTTTTTTATTCAGGGTGATGGTTTGTGAGGGATCGATTCGGGTGCCGAGGGTGTTGATCTGTTCGCCATCAACATAAACCCAGCCCCGTTCGATAAAAACATCGGCTTCCCTGCGCGAGCATAGTCCGCGCTCTGACATCAGTTTGGAAAGCCGAACTTTCTCCGTTTCTGGCACATCGGCCAATTAAGCAACGCCCAGCAGTTCTACTTCAAATACCAGCGTAGCGCCTGGAGGAATAACACCACCTGCACCACGTGCGCCATAACCCAATTCTGCAGGAATGGTCAGTTTGCGAACGCCACCAATTTTCATGCCTTGAACGCCTTCGTCCCAGCCGCGGATGACTTGACCGCCACCCAATGAGAATACGAATGGGTCGTTACGGTCTTTGCTGGAATCAAATTTGGTGCCGTTGGTAAGCCATCCGGTGTAATGAACGGTAACGCGCTGTCCTGCTTTAGCAACTTCGCCCTGGCCTTCGGTTACGTCGTCGTAAATGAGACCTGATTCTGTGGTGATTTCAGCCATGATTATTCCTGAATGTGTTTACAAAAGAAGTATTATGCCAGATCAGGATGAGCAGCTCACCTGAATTTTGTTGGCCCAATCAGGCGGGGGCGCTGCATAGCGCGCCATTTCTGGCTGTTCGTCGAATGGGGTTTTTAACAAATGAAGCAGTCGATCGATTTCTGAAAAATCTTTTTCATCCGTCGCTTTGCTTATGGCATTCTGGGCCAGATAGTTACGCAGAATGTACTTTGGATTGGCTGCCAGCATCGAGGTTCTGCGAGTTGCATCGGCACTGTTTTCTTTATCCAATTGAAGTTTATATTCCCTGGCCCAGTTATCGAAAGCTTCCCGGTCTATAAACATGTCACGCAATGTGGCATTGTTTTTTGTAGCATCTTGCTTGAAGTTAGCTAAGGCGCGGAAAAAAATCGTGTAATCAATATGATTTTTATGCAGGATGTCGAGTAAATCAGTGATGAGTGGGACTACCAGTTTTCCTGATTCTTTCAGGCCGAGTTTGGCGCTCATCAAATCAATGTAGTGGGAGGCAAAAGTTGACTGGTAATGATTGAGGGCTTCCTTTGCTTCATCGACCGACATGAGGGGAGTAAGTGCCTGAGCCAAGCAAGTTAAATTCCAGGCACCAATATCAGGTTGCTGATCAAAAGCATATCGGCCTTGATGGTCGGAATGATTGCATATGTATCCTGCATCATAGTTGTCCAGAAAACCAAAAGGGCCATAATCCAGCGTCAGCCCGAGGATGGACATATTATCTGTATTCATGACACCATGGGCAAACCCAACCGCTTGCCATTTAGCCATCAGACGTGCTGTACGTAATACGACTTCCTGGAGGAAACGGGGGTATTTATCTTCCGGTTCAACTAGTTCAGGGAAGTGTTTAGCGATAACATAATCGGCCAGAATTTTAACCTGCTCTTTCTGGCCGCGATAGAAAAACACTTCAAACGTACCAAAGCGCACGTGGGAAGGGCTGACGCGCATGAGGGTGGCACCCGTTTCAATGCTCTCGCGATAAACTTCCATATCACTACCTACAATACATAAGGCGCGGCTGGTAGGGATGCCAAGGCCATGCATGGCTTCAGAGCACAGATATTCGCGAATGGTTGAACGCAATACCGCTCGCCCGTCGCCACTGCGTGAAAAGGGGGTTGGACCGCCTCCTTTTAAATGCAAATCCCAGTGTTCACCTGATTGATTACGTACCTCTCCCAGTAAAATAGCTCTGCCATCACCAAGTTGGGGCACAAAGTGGCCAAATTGATGGCCTGCATACAGCATGGCTAATGGAGAACTGCCTGGCAAGGTGCGCTGGCCGCTGAAGTATTCCAGAAACTCTGCGCGCATGCCTTCTTCCGGATGTAAATCAATGAGTTTTGCTACGTCCGCATTGAAACTGACCATGTAGGGATCAGTCATGGGAGTAGGTGGCTGGTGGGCAAAAAAGGCATCCGGCAGACGTGCGTAGGTGTTGTCAAAATTCAGTGCTTCAAGTTTTTGCATAAAAGTCAGTTTTCAAAAGTCATTTAGTTTGCATTCTACCGTGTCCGTTAGCCACGCGGTACAATACCGGAATATAAGTTGGTTCAACCTAGAAACCTTAGTTGGATGGGTTGGAGTGTGCTGTTTTTGCAGCGCAGGGTAAGGCGCAATGACGCAGAATGGTCATTCCATTTCAAGGAGTTGCAACGCCGTCCTGTGCTGCAAAAACTGTGCAATCCAGCCCATAGCGGTCTCACCAACCGGTTGAACCAGGTAATCATTAAAAATTCTATTAGAATTATTTAGTTAAATGTTAAGGGTAGCGGTTAACTAAGGTTTCTAGGTTCAATCAATGAGGCGTGATTATATGCACAATTTAAGAGTGCAAAAATTGGAAAAGGTTTCAACTGAATCCCTGTCAGGGCGAGTTTAAGATGGCAGATATAACCGTCTTTGCAAACCGTCTTCGTAAAAATTTTCGTCATTGGGGTAAATGGGCTAAACGTCAGGGATTAAGCTGTTATCGTATTTATGACCGTGATATTCCAGAGTTTCCCGTTGCAGTTGATATGTATGAGCAACATGTTCATTTGCAGGAATTCGAAACGGGATGGAAGCAGGAGGAGTCCGAGTATGAAGCTTGGGTAGAAGCTGTATGTCTCGCAACTGCTGAAGTGCTGGAATTGCCCAGGGAAGCTATTTTCTTTAAGCGCAGAGCCCGGCAACGCGGGCTTTCGCAATATGAAAAAACAGGTCAGGGTGGAAAAGAATTTATCGTGACAGAAAATGGAAACCGTTTTATTGTGAATCTTGAACAATATCTGGATACCGGTTTGTTTCTTGATCATCGCAATACTCGGCGCATGGTGCAGGAGCGAGCGGCTGGCAAGCGGTTTCTGAATCTGTTTGCTTACACTGGCAGTTTTACGGTTTATGCCGCAGCAGGGGGCGCTGTTACCTCTACCACAGTGGATATGTCCAATACCTATCAGGAATGGACGCGACGTAATTTTGAATTGAATGGTATGGATCTGAGGTGTCATTCACTGGTGCGTGCCGATGTTTTTGTATTTCTTGAGCAAGCTGTAAAAGAGCGACAACAATTTGATTTGATTGTGATGGATCCGCCCTCGTTTTCAAATTCCAAAAAAATGAGTGGCGTGCTGGATGTGCAGCGAGATCATCCTCAATTAATCAACCAATGTCTGAAGTTGTTAGCCCCGCAAGGGCAATTATTCTTCTCAAATAATTTGAGAAGTTTTGAATTGGAGCAGGATGCGATCTCGCCGTGCAGTATTCGAGAAATATCTGGTCAAACAGTTCCTGAGGATTATCGTAACAAGAAAATCCATCGCTGCTGGTTGATCGAATTTAACAAGAAGTAAAACGATTGTTCCCTTTTTTATATGTGATAGCATGTAAGCAACTCACTGACTGGATTGGTATTTTCAATGAATGATTATAGCGATAGTCTTGCCGAGCTAAACACTGATTCTCCCTTAGCGGAGAAACTGAAAAGAATTCATAACACGCTGGTGGCACGGTTCGATTCAATTGATCGTATCGCCGTAGCCTTATATGACCATAAAACTGACCTGCTTAAAACGTTTATCCATAGTAGTGGCGGTGATCAGCCACTTAGCCAATATCAGTGGCCATTAAGCGAAGCTGGTTCTTTAATGGAAATAGTTAAAACTGGTAAACCGCGGGTGGTGAACGATCTTGCCATTTTTGCTAACGGCGAACATGAGCATACCAAGAAAATTGGGGCTCAGGGTTATGGTTCCAGCTATACCTTACCGATGTATATGAGCGGGCATTTTTTTGGTTTTGTATTTTTCAATTCCTATCAAAAAAATGTATTGAATGAAGAAATCCTGCATTTTCTCGATTTGATTGGGCATCTGGTAGCGCTGATGGTGATGAATGAGATTTCAGCAGTCAGGACACTGGTATCCACAGTTCAGGCAGCGCGAGATGTAGCGCACTTAAGAGATACAGAAACAGGTGCGCACCTTGATAGAATGTCTCATTTTTCAAGAGTCATTGCCCGAGAACTGGCGATCACTCACCGCTTTGATGATGAGTTTGTTGAGCATGTTTTTCTTTTTTCTCCGCTGCACGATATTGGGAAAATTGGCATTCCTGACAGTATCATGCTGAAAGAAGGAAGCCTGACTGATAGCGAGTTTGAAATCATGAAAACACATACTCTGAAGGGCCGGCAAATCATTGATACCATGCTCAAGGATTTTGCACTCGAAGGTTTTCAGCATCTTAATATGCTCAGGAATATCGCTGAATTTCATCATGAAACGCTTGACGGAAATGGCTATCCAAAAGGGCTGAAAGGGGATGAAATTCCTATCGAAGCTAAAATTATTGCGGTGGCAGACGTGTTTGATGCCCTGACTAGTCGCAGGCCTTACAAAGAAGCCTGGAGCAACGATGATGCCTTTCAAAGATTGTTGTTTTTGGCGGACATCAAGCTGGACCGGAAATGTGTAGAGGCCCTGTTAAAAAACCGTTCTATAGTCGAAGAAATACAGCATCAATTCAAAGAAGAACTTTTTGCATAAGTCGTTCGCTATTTTATTGATTTATTTAAGGCTCTAAGGAATCAATGGGAAAAGGTACGCTAACAATTGGCATGCTGGCAAGCCATGCTGATGTAAATATCGAGACTATTCGTTATTATCAGCGTAGAGGGTTGCTAATAGAGCCTCCCAAGCCAAGAGAAGGGTATCGACAATATCCAGCGGATAGCGTAGATCGGGTTCGTTTCATCAAACGGGCACAAAAATTGGGTTTCACGCTGGATGAAATCGCAACGCTGCTTGAACTGGGCGATGGGCATTGCGCCGAAACAAAACAACTGGCATTGCAGAAATTACAATTGATTGAAGCGCGCCTGGCGGATTTAAATAATATGCGGAACACCATTAAGGCATTGGTTAACCAATGTGAAACCGGTGGAGGGGAGATGGGGTGCCCCATTGTGGCAAGTCTGGGGAAGGCAGATGGAATGGGTTAATTCTCATATTACGTGTGTTTTAATTTGATCTGCTAGTGCTTAACCATGCGGATTTAATAGGTTGTGTAGTTTATTATGTACAAGTGTTACGTATTTTTCTCAACAATGTTGGTAGGTATTTGGTCGAGGCTGAATTGATTTTTTTCTTCCCAATACTGCTGAATTCCCGCATCTCCTTTCTTGGTTGCCCAGTCATTTAGCAGTTTACGTTCTCCTTTGTATTCGAGATAAGGGACTGCCATTCCACAAGAGGTTTGAACTAAATCGATTGTCAGATCAAATATTTGCCTTGCGCCATGAAGTGGTTTGAACTTGGCGTAAAATGCACTCCACTCCGCGTCGTTTTTATGGATAACCCTCGCAGTTCCATAGAGCCTCAAAATCATAGGTTCGCCTTCAAACGCACAAAACATGACTGTCATACGTGGATCAAGTTGAATATGCGCTGCTGTTTCATTTCCACTGCCTGTTACGTTTAGCCACGCTACCTGGTTTTTGCCAAGGACTCTGAGCGAGTCCATGCCCTTAGGTGAGATATTGACCCGACTATCTGCTGTTGCAGTTCCTACGAAAAATATTTTTTGATTATTGATAAATTCAGTGAGTTTGTTCGGAAGTTCATCATATAGTTTGCCCATAATTCTTCCCCAATAAACCGACGTTTGTATTTTACTACAGTATATTTTATTGGTATATAAATGCCAATTATATCAAGTATATTAAATTACTTAAAATACACTTATATACTGTATTTGAATAGTACTATCGAATTAAATATATAAATTTAAATTATAGTGGTTATTTAAAATATACGTATAATCAAGTTATTACATTATTTAATTTGATGTGTAAGGACAAAAAATGATGCTTGTCGAGATATTTTACAAAACAGCTATTTGATAGTTATTGTAATTATTTATATTTTTTTATTAATAAAAACAATGGAATATTGTAGTTATAACATTATTGAATACGTATATTTTTGTAAAAATATGTCTATTTTATTAACAATATTAATATATCGCCATATTTTATAGATATTAATATTTCTACTAAATTTCAGTAGCATAAAATTTATATTCCTTGGCTGGCCTGAATCCTGCTTACTGTATATTCGCAACAAAGTGATTCAAATATTAAAATTAGTGTTTTCTAAATTATTAAATTCCAATATAGGGGTAAGAAATGAATAGATTGATCAGTTCAATTGGCTCATCTTGCCTGCACCTAAAAAGTGCGGGCTGCGCTTCGTATGAAGCGCCAAATATGACTTCAAATTCCACAAATATTGATTGTGAAAAACAAGTTAAGGCTACACAGCGTCGTCTTTTCGCTTCGTGTATGGCTATCGCGGTTCTAGGGCTTTCTTTTGCCAGCCCCTCGGCTACTGCTGGCAAGCGTTCATCCGGCTCTACCGTCACACTTATGCAGTTCCAGGATATGCACGGGCATTTGGCACCTCATGCAGAGATTTTCCCTGATGGTCGCAAAGATCCAAATAGTGGTGGTATTGCTAAAGTTACCACGCTCATCAAACAAGTTCGAGCAAGTAATCCCAATAGCCTACTGCTGGCTGTCGGTGATACAACGCATGGCAGTGCAGAGACTACCTTCTCTGTGGGTGATGCAATTATGCCTGCGCTGAATGCATTGGCGATTGACGCATTTTTACCGGGTAACTGGGATTTTGGCTACGGACCGCGCGTTTATCGTCAGCGTTTTGTTGCTGGAGATTTTTCAACCGTCCTGGCACCTAACAATCGAACAACCATGGCATATCTGGATGGCCGGCCAGGCCATGAAGATCAGCATTGCGCTACACCCGGTGGCTTGAATGTCACCACTTACGCAACTTGTCATGTTACTAAGGCTAATTTCCCTACAGTTGCTATCAATTTGTATAACTACAATGAGCTCACAAAAAAAATCACTGGTCAAACTCATCCTGGTTACATTGTTAAAGATGTGGGTGGTGTGAAAGTGGGCATTATAGGTATTACCAGTGATGTGGTGCCACAACAGGCAGATGCATTCAATACCGGTCTGAAATTCACAATGGGTTATAAAGAGCTTCCTGCCAACATTGAAGCAGCCAAGCGTGAAGGGGCTCAACTGATCGTTGTCTTATCAGAACTTGGTTTGGCTAAAAACGTCCAGTTGGTTAAAGAATTTCCGAAGATCAATGTCATGTTTAGTGGCCATACCCATGAACGTACACCTGAACCCATTATTATCCAGCGTGGGCCTTTCGGTAAGAACATCGGTATTGTTACTGAAGCGGGGGAAGACAGTTTTCTTGGACGGTTAGATGTAACTGTTAATTATGGCTATATCACTAGTTACAAGTGGAAGCTGATGGAAGCCGATAGCAGCGTGCCTGAAGATGTCGCAATGAAGGCTATTATTGATCAGGAACGCAAGACCTTCGTTGCTGGACCGGATCATACCTGCCATACCTTTGGTACGAATGCTTTTCCTTACGGTAAAGGGCATGTGTTATGTGATCCACTTGAGACAGTGGTGGGGCATACTAACCCTTCAATTGAGCGTTTCAATGTGCTGGAAGAAATCGCAAACAATGTGATGGTAGATGCCTTTCTGAATCTGGCGCAGTCAATTGGGGAAACTGACTCCAAAGGGCATTCTCTGACTGACGATAATTCATTATCACAAACCAATGGTTTCCGTTTTGACACGGTTATTCTCGGTTCGGATGATGGATTCAGTGGCGATATTACCGTTGGGGATCTTTACGACTACTACCCGATTGGTGCTGCCGGTGCATTGGCAGAGTTTACCGGTGGACGTTTGATGGATCATTGGGAAGGGGTGTTGAGCAATGTGTTTGATCCCAACCCATATCGTCAACGTGGTGGCTGGTTCCTGGGGTTTACACACAACATGCATTTCGATGTTGAGATTAACAACGAGTTCCCGCGTACTATCACTTCTGGTCGTATTGATAACGTAACCATCAATGGAAAAAATCTGGATAGAAGCACGACTTACACACTGGCTTCGTGCTATCCGCATGGGAATTCCATCGATGAGGTTTGCCGTACAACCGGTGCCACCAATGTGCGCTATATTCAGGGCACTGAGATGACTTCCGGGCCGGCAGATATGTTTGGTCATCGCCCACTTGAGATCAATGGCCCATGGCGTACCCAGCCACCGGCAAATTCAGCAGACATCTTTGATCCGGTTCGTTTTGCCAATGGTGGTCCTTTGTTCCTGAAAGTTGCGCCGGATAATTTTGCTCATCCGACAGATGCACTACGTCGCTACCTTGCTACTCATACGGTTAACACAGTCGAGCATGGTTTAGGAAGAGTGGTTGCTGTTACCGGTGTGCCCGCATCTGAGTATGGTGGTGCTGGGATTGTTCAACCTACGCAAGGTGCAGGTCCTGATTGGTTGAAGCGAGTATTTTCAATATTCTGAAAAACAAGTAAATGAGGTGTTTAAATGAGTTGACCTGAATACAATCAGGTTGCCTCGTTTTAAAAGCGTGTGGCTTAACGGCCGCACGCTTTTTTAATTTAAATGGATACAAACTGCCTTGATATTAACAGCGGTTTATACCAAATCTGGCTTTGTCGTCGTTTCAATATTGTTGACTGGGGTTGATTCTGGTTTGCCAGAATTGTTGGTATTTTTTTTGTGTGCTCTGCCAGCCTCACCGGAAAACCGAAATGCCAGAGTGGCAATTGGTGGGCCGATTGTTTCAAATACGGTGACTGCACCAAAGACAATGGCTGCAATGGTCGAAGCATGCTGAGGGAACAGGCTGCTTGTGGTAAGAACCAGGCCAATTGCAAGCCCAGCCATGGGCAGAAGAAGGAGGCCACTCGACATGCCCGTGCGGAAAGGCTTCTTGAGTAGAGACGACATGGCTGTCACGCCAATGACTTTTGCCAGAGTACGGACCAGCACCAGTGCTAATACCGCAGGAGCGAACTCGATGATTTCATGCAAGTGCAGTCCTGCACCGGCAAAAACAAACAACACGATAAAAAACAGTTCGAATGAAGCGCCAAATTCAAGCTTTGAAACCACTTTCTCCCGTTCCATACTTTTTACCACGATACCAATAGTCAGGCAGATGAAAAGCATGGAGAGCTTGAGTTCATAAGCCAACGCAACTGCAACCATTATGGTGCCGATAACCAGCGCAAGTTTGTATTGCGAAGCCTCGTGCGTTTTTGTAGCTACGATGTGCAAGATAAAAGCCAGTATGGTTCCGACAACTAACGAACCGAAAAAGCTGTATAAAGGCTGCATGATAATGGTCGTTTGGTCGGACCCCGCTGAATAGTGCAAAGCGGGCAAAATGGCGGAAAATGCCACGAAAGAAAACAGATTGTTCAGTGCTACCAGTGTCTTGGTAGATTCTGTAATTACCCCTTTGGCGCCTACTTCATGTGCAACGTGCAAGAGCACTGCCGGGGAAGATGAAATGGTAATGGCGGCTACCAGCAGGGATAATAAAAAGGGGATGCCAAACAGGTGCAACACGTAAGCAACCAGTCCGAAAGTGGCTGCGCTTTCAACTAACGACGTAAATAATAGCCCAGGGAAGCGCCAAAGCAGTTTGATATCCAGCGATAATCCGAGGCGATAGAGAATAAGGGCTAACGCAATATCTATCAGAATTCGCGACTCGACGATCGTATGCTGACTCAGTAGTCCTATACCACTGGGTCCGCAAATGAAGCCAACAATCATGAAACCGGTAATACTTGGCAGCCAGGAGAAATGATGCGCTGCATAGCCCCCGATGGCGCCAATAATTAGCATTAAGCCAAAAGCCATCAGTGGCGTGATATCCAGTGGCCAGATTGGTAAATAATCCATTGATACTCTCAAAAATAGTTGGAATTTTGCAGGCTTTAAAAGCAGTGTTTTTAAGATTTTGCAGTAATGTAATGCATTGCCATTTTACACTACCATTGAGGATTCCATACAACCTCCCAAAGATGCTTATCAGGATCCTGAAAGTACCCAGCATAACCACCCCAGAAAGTTTCCTGAGCTGGTTTTACTATAACAGCTCCGGCATTTTTTGCTTTTACCATGACTTCATCCACTTCTGCTTTGGATGAAACGTTATGTCCAAGCGTGAATTCTGCAGGGTTCGGATTGGTTTGGGGGAGGCCAGTATCATGTGAAATGCTTTTGCGCGGCCAGAGAGCGAGTTTCAAGCTGTTCTGTAATTCAAGAAAGACGACCGCACCCTGTTCAAATTCTTTACCAACAATGCCATCTGTTTTAAAACCAAGACCGTCACGATAAAACTGTAACGAAAGTTCTAAATCGTCAACGCCAATTGTAATGACTGTAATACGTGCACGCATTGGATCCTTTGTTTTAAAATTGCGCGATAACGCTTTACTGTGGCTAGGTGCAGGGATTAATGTGTCTAAGGTTCATTGATATTTCTGGCCTTGGTGTTGCAACCATCCTGCGACGTGAGAGCCATTAGGGTCTTTATGCGTCCAATGTAACACGCCACCTTTTGCATTCCATTCATATTCACCATAAAACTCAACAGTGTCCCCTTTGCTGAGGGAGTTGATTTTAGGCGCAAGATCAATATTGTGTGCAACCAAAAGAGATTGCCCGGTTGATAGCTTAAGAATGAATTTTTGATGCCTGCTGCCGCTATTATCGTCTGGCAAAAGTTTAGCGACGATACCCTGACCTGACACTTGCAAGTTACTTTCATGATTTGCAAATGCTTTGGTGATGGCTGCATTGGATTGATCAGCACGTTGAGCCGTTATTGAAGGTGATGTGCCGTTTGATGTGGGTTCGTGTTGACCAGAATAAATTGTGTAGCCGGCTAAAATAGCCAAAGCAATGAGCAAGATATTTTTCATGTATGCCTAAATTTTGAAGCTTGGGGATTATGGAATGCTTTCCTGACATACATATTACAATGTGTATGTCAGGAATTATCCTTTTTATCCACATTTTTTGAAGTTTTGTATTTGATTTCTGAATTACTCATCGCTTTTTGTTCGTCATTTTCTGAGGAAGGGTAATTTTAATTGCTCGGTTAGTTCTATAACCATCGCCTCACATCTGATTTATATTCAAAATAGGTTTGTCCAAACTTCTGGGTCAAATAACGTTCCTCTTTAACAATAACAAACCAGTGCATGAGAATGAGTAAGGGGATGAGAAGTAACAGTGGCCAGATAGCGTTAACCAAAAAAACTGCACCGAGATACATTCCTGTCATCGCTACATAAATTGGGTTGCGCGAAAAGCGGAATGGTCCGTGGATTGTGAGAGAAGCCGATGGTTTGCTGTGGCTGGCGCTGGTCCCCGCGTGCCGCATAGTGATGAATGCCCAGCGCGCAAAAACAGCGCTGGGGATGAATAAACAAGAAGCGACAAGCCAGGAAATGGTCGTAGAGTTTAAAAGCGGTACAGTGAAAACAATCTGAACGATGCACCCTGTCAAAAAAGTACAAAGATATAAGACTGGTGGCGGTAACACTACGTCAGATGTATGGGTATGGTCGCTACTCATCAAGCTTTAATATTTAAATTAGTTTAAAAATATCTTTGTATCTTGTCACAAAATGACGTTTGCATCAATGATGGTGCGTTATACAGTTTAATGTGCAGGTTTTAAATATAGCGTTGCACTACAAAATCGTTTGAATTTGAAATTGGTTTTATCTTCAAATGAAAATTGAAAGTCTCAAAGCTTGACTCCGTACTAGGGTACTGGGTTCAGAATCGTCTCCAATGATTCTTCTGGAGACAAAAGTGACCAAAAATAAAAGCAGTTTACACACACTGATGGCTGGCCTTGCCGCAGGTATTGCCGCATCTCTTTGTTGTCTCGGCCCCTTAGTACTGGTGATGTTAGGCGTTGGTGGTGCGTGGGTTTCCAAGCTGTCTGTGCTGGAACCTTATAGGCCTTATTTTCTGGCTGTCGCGCTGATTTTTTTGTTTCTTGCATATCGTCAGATTTATAAAGCGCCGGCTGCTGCAGCGTGCGAGCCTGGTTCGCTTTGCGCCTTGCCCCATACAAATCGTATTTATAAATGGTTGTTGTGGTTAGTTGCTGCTTTCATAGGCTTCAGTATGGTTTTTCCTTATTTTGCTTCTTTATTTTATTAATGGAGATTGACGATGAACACACGTTTATTTGGTTTTGCAGTTTTGTTATCCAGTTTTCTTTTTACACCCGTTGCTTATTCGGCGACTCAGACCGTTACTTTAGGTGTGCCTGATATGTACTGTGAGGTATGTCCGATTACGGTTAAAAAATCATTGGTGAAAGTGCCGGGCGTTTCAAAGGTTAATGTATCTTTAGAATCAAAAGAAGCCGTTGTTACTTTTGATGATGCAAAAACCAATGTGAGTCTATTAATGGATGCCACAAAAAATGCTGGCTACCCATCTACAGTTAAGCCACCCAGAGGGAAGTGATCATGAGCATCACTGAACTGAACTGTTGCGAGTCAGCTAAAGCTGGACTGAAAATTGCAATAATTGGTACAGGTTCAGCTGCCTTTGCCGCAGCCATACGTGCGGCCGATGAAGGCGCGGTTGTGACTTTAATTGAAAAGGGGAAGGTCGGAGGGACTTGCGTCAATGTAGGGTGCGTACCTTCAAAAATTTTCATTCGGGCTGCGCATATTGCGCATTTGCAATCATGGCACCCCTTTGCTGGTATGAAGCAATATAGTGATGGTGTTGATCGCGCTGCGATGGTGGCACAACAGCAGGCAAGGGTGGATGCGTTGCGATATGCCAAGTATGAAAGCATTCTGGCATCGAATGAGAATATTACGCTGGTGCGTGGTATTGCACGCTTTAAGGATGCGCATACTCTGGTGGTAGAACAATCTAACGGAGAAAACATCAGTATTCAAGCTGATCGTATATTGGTCGCAACTGGCCGTAACCCCATGATTCCTGATGTTCCTGGGTTAAAGGAAACACCATTCTGGACTTCTACAGAAGCGCTGGAGTCCGAATCATTGCCGGCACATTTAATTATTTATGGCGCATCAGTGGTGGCGCTTGAACTGGCTCAGGCATTTTTGCGTTTGGGATCGAATGTTACGCTTATAGCTCGCTCTACATTGTTATCAAGTGAAGATCCGGCAATAGGGACGGCTTTGCAAGCGATTCTAGTTGCAGAAGGTATGCGTATTTTGCTGCATACTGAGATGAAAAGCGTGATCCATGATGGCAAAGTATTTCATGTTGATCTTGGCGATGAACAAATCAGTAGCGACAGGTTGTTAATAGCTGCCGGCCGTGTACCGAATACCGATTCCCTTGACCTTAATTTGGTTGGTATTGCAACCGATGCCAAAGGCGCTATTGAAATTAATGACTATATGCGTACATCAGTGGCGAACGTCTATGCAGCCGGGGATTGCACTAACAAGCCGCAATTTGTCTATGTGGCTGCAGCAGCAGGTACGCGCGCGGCCATCAATATGACTGGCGGAGATGCGGCCCTGGATTTATCCGTTATGCCCACTGTTGTATTTACTGACCCACAGGTTGCTTCAGTAGGTTTAAACGAAGCCGCAGCATTAGCGCAAGGAATTGAAACCGATAGCCGTACCTTGAAAATGGAAAACGTTCCAAGGGCGCTGGCAAATTTTGATACCCGAGGGTTAATCAAGCTGGTAGTGGAAGCGAAATCAGGGAAGCTGATCGGCGCGCAAGTGCTGGCAGCCGAAGGTGGTGAAATCATTCAGACTGCTGCACTGGCCATTCGTAATCAAATGACTTATCAACAATTGGCAGACCAATTGTTCCCCTATTTAACTATGGTGGAAGGGTTGAAGCTATGCGCGCAGACTTTTACAAAAGATGTGACGCAATTATCGTGTTGTGCAGGGTAGTCTGTTTAACAATTTCATTCACATCTGTAAATATCTGCTTCCCTCTCCCTTTGATGGGGGAGAGAGGGTGGTAGCACATTGAGATAACCTTGGCCTTTCGCTTTGCTCTTACCTTCTATCCATTGCAAAGAGAAATTGCATGCTGCCTTCCTCTGAGAAATGGAAAGAAGTTAATCTTCCAGTGAGCGCACCTTTACCGATTTCCCTTTCACTTTACCAGCAGATAATTTACGAACCGCTTCCCGTGCAATATTGCGCGCTACAGCTACATAAGTAGATTGATCTGTCACGGTAATCTTTCCGACTTGCTCACGCGTAAACCCTGCCTCACCGGTAAGTGCGCCCAATACGTCACCGGGACGGATTTTTTCCTTGCGGCCACCAAGAATCTGGAGGGTTACCATCGGTGGAACCAGTGGAGAACTTTTTTTGCTTTGCAATGATGCAAGCTCATGCCACTCTGGTTCACTGCCCATCATCTGCGCAATGCCTTCTACACGACGCATTTCGGACGGGCTGCAAAGACTAAGGGCCCAGCCATCTTCATCCGCCCGGCCGGTACGTCCTATGCGATGGATATGTATTTCGGGATCGGGCGTAACATCCACATTGATCACCGCTTCTAGTTGTGCGATATCCAGACCACGAGCGGCTACATCGGTTGCCACCAATACCGAGCAGCTCCGATTGGCGAACTGAATCAGCACCTGATCGCGTTCACGTTGTTCCATGTCACCATTTAAAGTCAGCGCATGAAATCCCTGTGCAATCAGCACATCCAGCAGTTCGCGGCATTGTTGTTTGGTGTTGCAGAAGGCCAATGTGCTCACAGGGTGATAGTGTTTGAGCAAGGTGCCGACGGCCTGCAAACGCTCTTCAGGATTCACCTCGTAGAATCGCTGACGTATCTTGCTTTCCTCGTGCTGTTCCAACAATTTCACTTCTTGCGGATTGCGCAAGAACTGGCGCGACAGTTTAGAAATGCTTTCGGGGTAGGTAGCTGAAAACAGCAAAGTCTGACGATTTTTCGGGCATTGTTTCGCTACGTAAACGATATCGTCGTAAAAACCCATGTCCAGCATACGATCTGCTTCGTCGAGTACTAAAGTATTGAGCGCATCGAGGCTAAGGCTGCCGCGTTCCAGATGGTCCATGATACGGCCAGGGGTACCAACGACAACGTGGGCACCGTGTTCCAGGCTTGCACGTTGAGGTCGCATGGTAGAGCCGCCACACAGTGTAATCACTTTGATATTATCTTCAAATCGCGCCAGACGCCGAATTTCCTGCGTTACCTGGTCAGCCAATTCACGGGTTGGGCACAACACCATCGCTTGCACAGCAAAGTGGCGCGGGTTTAATTTGGTCAGCAAAGGTAGCGCAAATGCAGCTGTCTTGCCGCTACCGGTTTTCGCTTGCGCGATGAGGTCATGGCCAGCGAGTGCAATCGGCAAACTGGCTGCCTGAATAGGTGTCATCGTCAGATATTCAAGCTGCTGTAAAGTGGCCAGCATGGCGGGTGAAAGCGGCAGTTCGCTGAAAGGGCGCCCGGTAGCGTTTGCTGCAGGCAAAGAAGAGGGTTGGATATTTGTAGTCATACGCAATTATCCATGCTTGCGGCTAGGAATGCATGAAAATTTGCATTTTATGGGTTTATGGGGCATTCCCAAGGTGAGTAACAGAAAGTTTTGCAGATTTAGTTGTGTCATTTATTCGCAAGTACCACATAAATTAAAAATTTATCCGAATAAAAAAATGTAAAGAAATTCGACTTTTGTAATCATGAACAAAAAGTAATGTGCTGACTAAAAATTCCAAAAAAATATGATTATTATTGCAAATCATATAATTGGTGTGTTTTTAATCACAGACCATCATAGGGATTTCACTTTTCATTTGCCTCCTTCCTTAAGCAACTTCGAAAAGCACTTACACAATAAAGGTGGAGTCCAACCGCCATTTTGCTTGGTTATGGGTTTTCTTTAACCCTATATCAGGGGCATTTTTGATCACATTGTAAACGTGATTTTTACCGCTAATATCAAATTTATGAATCAGTATGACGATGTTATTTGGTGGTTTTTGGGGTTATTCATATTGAGTGAGTTGGGAATTCCAAGTATTCGTAGAGGATTTTCTTGCTGATGCAGAATTGCAGAAAACCTGCTTTTCTTACGTATTTCAGGGTAAATATTTCTTGAGGAGATCGTACCATGCCAGTTGCGGTGAGTTATCCAGGTGTATATATCGAGGAGCTTCCCAGCGGCGTGCGCACCATTACGGGTGTTGCCACGTCTATTGCTGCATTTGTTGGGTGGGCACCGAAAGGACCAATAGACCGTGCGGAACTCGTGCTGAGTTGGTCGGATTTTGAAAGGAAGTTTGGTGGGCTGAATCCGTATAGCCTGTTAGGATATTCGGTCTCCCAGTTTTTTTCCAATGGTGGCCAGCGGGCGTATATCGTCAGGCTTGTGGCAACTGGCTCTGAAACTGCCTCTGAAAATGCCTTGGCAGCGGCGGTCACACTTGATGGCAAGTTGACAGTGACAGCGAAAAATCCTGGCGAATGGGCAAACGATTACGCTATTGTCACAAAAAAACGCCCCGTTCCGGATGATGCACGCTTCCAGCTGAAGGTGGTGAATGTAAAACAAAATACGAAAGGCATTTCCGTCGAGGTGTTCGAGAACCTTTCGATGAATGCCGCCGATCCTCGTTATGTTGTCAACGTACTGAAGAGCGAATCTTCATTGGTGGATTCTGAGATTGTCGGAGCAGCGACTGTTCCGCCTGCAGATACGGTTTTAGATGTAAGCGGCAATGTGCCTCTGGCGGCTTATTTGACTGGCGGTGGGAACGGTAATGTATTGAATCCCGATGAAAGCGCTTTTGAAACAGCTATGATTCCGGTCAGCGGTGTAGGCGGTGTGTATTTCCTTGACCGCATCGATCTCTTCAACCTGTTGTGCGTTCCGGGTGAGACGAAAGCGTCCATTCTTTCTATTTTGCAAAAATTCTGCCGCGACAGGCGTTCCTTTCTGATTGCTGACAGTGCTTCAAGTGCATCTCTCACCACCCTGCAAAACGGTCCAGATACGAGCTTGACAGGGAACGATGCCATCAATGCAGCTTTTTATTTCCCTTGGGTATTGGCACCAGACCCGCTTCAGGAAAATAGATTGCGTGAATTTCCCCCTTGCGGGTTTGTCGCGGGACTTTATGCGCGCACGGATTCCAGTCGCGGCGTTTGGAAAGCACCTGCCGGCACAGAGGCTAGTCTAACCGGTGTGGCAGGCGTTAAATCTATACTCACCAACGATGAAAATGGGGTTTTGAATCCAAAAGCCGTCAATTGCATACGCAATTTTCCTGTGTATGGCACGATCATTTGGGGTGCGCGCACATTGCAAGGTAACGACGAGCGTGGGTCGGAATGGAAATATGTTCCGGTTCGGCGTACGGCACTGTTTCTTGAGGAAAGCCTGTTTCGGGCACTTAAGTGGGTGGTTTTCGAGCCAAATGATGAGCCTCTCTGGGCGCAGATTCGTTTGAATGTTGGCGCTTTCATGCACAACTTGTTCAGGCAGGGGGCATTTCAGGGCAAGACACCACAGGAAGCCTATTTCGTGAAGTGCGACAAAGAGACGACAACGCAGAATGACATCGATCTGGGTATCGTCAATATTGTTGTGGGTTTCGCCCCGCTCAAACCTGCGGAATTCGTGATTATCAAGCTCCAGCAAATTGCTGGACAATTGCAGACTTAAGGGAGACATGTCATGGCTCAGTTTAGCGTTAACGCACAGCGTTTCGACCCTTACAAGAATTTCAAGTTTCGGGTGAAGTGGGATGGCCGTTTTGTTGCGGGTGTGAGCAAGATCACAGGCTTGAAACGTACCACAGAGGTTGTCAAACATCGGGAGGGCGGTGATCCGTCCAGCAGTCGCAAGTCGCCAGGGCGTACCGAGTTTGAGGCTGTCACTATAGAACGAGGCGTCACTCACGATACCGAATTCGAAAAATGGGCCAACAAAGTATGGAACTTCGGCTCAGGCCTGGGCGCGGAGGTTTCGCTCAAGGACTTTCGTAAGGATATTATTATTGAAGCCTACAACGAAGCTGGTCAGCTTGTGCTGGCGTATAAGCTATACCGATGCTGGGTGTCGGAGTATCAGGCAATACCTGATCTTGATGCCAATGCCAATGCTGTAGCGATTCAGCACATCAAGCTGGAAAATGAAGGTTGGGAACGCGACTACGAAGTTGCCGAACCAAGCGAGCCCCAGTTCACTGAACCAGCGAATTGATGCGTTATGCTAATTCCCTCTGCGGCTCAACTTCTGGATATGTGGGAAGGAGCTATTGCGGCCTCGCATACGCGTCGTGCACTGGATATTCTGTCGGTAGCCTATCCTGAACTGACTGTTGATGCGCTTGCGAGAATGCCATTAGGGCAACGTGATGCAAAGCTGATGCGGTTGCGTGAGTGTTTGTTTGGATCCAGCCTGACAGTGGTTGCGGCATGCCCGCATTGCAGTACGCAACTAGAATCGACCATGCTTGTGAGTGATATTCGTGTCGACAATTATCACCCATCGAATGGAGCTCAGGAGATTGACTCCGATGGCTATCGGATCGTATTTCGTTTGCCTGCAAGCAACGATCTATTGTTGTTTTCCCCTGACATGGATTCTTCGCGAGCACGCGATGTGCTGTTAGCCCGTTGCATACTGGATGTACGTAATACCGATGGCGAGCAGGTTTGTTATGCTTCACTTCCTGAACATGTTGTCAGTGCTGTTGCCGAACAGATGGCCCTTGCCGATCCTCAAGCTGATCTGGAGCTTGCGTTTGAGTGTCCCGCTTGTGGTCACAGTTGGGAGGCCATGTTCGACATTGCTCGCTTTCTTTGGAGGGAAATCCATGCCTGGGCCATGCGAACGCTGCGCGAAGTCCATTCGTTAGCGCGGGCATACGGTTGGAGCGAATCTGACGTGTTGATGATGAGTCCAACACGGCGGCAGATGTATCTGGAGCTATGCAGGCAATGAATAGCCATTTTCTAAACCACATAATTGCCAAAGCTCTGGGTACGGCTAGTAATATTGAGCCGCGCTTGCTGTCTCGGTTTGAATCCTTTCCGGATGGGGAAGCTATGCCAGGTTTGGATACAGAAAGGCAAACGCCTCCATTGTCAGCGGGTCAGTCCTATGAGGCTGATCATAATGAGGTGCAAACTCGGCAAACCAGCGCTCATACGGAAGAGGTAAGTTCGAATATCGCTGATGATACAAAATCAGAGCATCACGCGAATCCTCAGCCTCAGTCTCACCTCGTAAATGAGTTACCCAAACAATCACCGAGAAGCACAAAAATCCCCGATGGTTCCTTGGCTCTGAGGGAACCTGAAAATACAAAAGGTACGCTGCAAAATGATCCAGTCATGCTGGATTCGGTTTCACAAACTGAAGTTAAAAAACCTGATATGCGTGAAGTGACCGTTGCAGGGAATAAATCAGCGTCACCCTCGCAACCTGCACTTTTGCCCGCCAAGACTAAAATTATTTTTCAAATAAATGATGAGGCGGAGCCAGTTCAAACAATGCCACATGATGAACCTGACCACATTTCGAATTCACAGCACAGTGTGTTTGAAAAGGGCACGCTGGTACCGGATCAAATATTTTCTCAGGTGCGTCCCAAGGCCGAGAGGTTGGGGCCAGTAATTTCCGGGCGTATGCCACAAGAAGCTGTCCGTGATGAAGTGGCTCAGTCGCAACAGGTACCGGTAATCAACGTTACAATTGGGCGCGTAGAAGTGCGAGCCATTCAGGGTTCGCCGGGCAAGCCTCGGGTAGAACCCGTCAAACAGAAACCAATGGATCTGGATGAATACCTCAAACAGCAGAGGGGGCGGCGATGAGCAATACGCTGGCCATCGCTGCGACGACATCTACGCTGAGAAATCTATTGCTCGCGAAGATTCCGTCTCTGGATTCGGATTTATCGGATCTGGAGGTGACGATCCAGCCACTGGATCAGGCGCGCAAGGGCATTACCAAAGCTCAGCTGAATTTATTTCTATACCAGACAGTGGTAAATGGTGCCTGGCGTAACCTTGATATGCCGCGCCAGGTACGCCCCGGCGAGACCTCATTCCCGCCGCTGGCACTGAATCTGCATTATCTTATTACTGCCTATGGCCGCGGCGAAGCTGATAGCGATGCCACATGCCACCGAGTGCTGGGCGGCGCAATGAGCGTACTGCACGATCACCCGGTTTTGGGGCGGGGCGAAATCTCGCTTTCGTTGGCCAACAAC
This sequence comes from Sulfurirhabdus autotrophica, assembly GCF_004346685.1. Classification (NCBI taxonomy): domain Bacteria; kingdom Pseudomonadati; phylum Pseudomonadota; class Betaproteobacteria; order Nitrosomonadales; family Sulfuricellaceae; genus Sulfurirhabdus; species Sulfurirhabdus autotrophica. The sequence goes on along the minus strand of NZ_SMCO01000006.1, from coordinate 118,259 downwards.
GACTTGGCGGATCAATTTGAACGTCTGCGTATCACGCCCCTCAGTATGGGTGTTGAAGAAATTTCAAGGCTTTGGACAGTGTTTCAGACCCAGTATCGCGTATCCGCCGCATACGAGGTGACTGTTGTGCTGATTGACAGTCGCACGCCAGTCAAGGCCGCGCCGCCGGTGCTGACGCGCGGTGAAAAAGACCGTGGTGTTGTGGCTATTACCGGGGCGGCACCGGTCCTCACCGAGATTCGTCCGCCACTGTCACAACCTGCAGCTCGTCAGGGTGAGGATATTGTTATCCTTGGCGAGCAATTGATTTTGGACAATGCGATTGTCCGCTTCTTCAGTACCCGTCTTTCGCAGCCTATCAAGCTTGTGCCTCAGGTGGGAGGGGCAACCAACGAAATCATAGTGCATCTGCCGAACCAGGTGGAGGACGTGAATGCTCTTTCCCAATGGGTACCGGGTTTTTATACTTGTGATCTGAGCATAAAACATCCCGATGTGCCAATGCTGGTCAGTAATACTATAGCCTTTGCACTATCGCCCCGGATTACCGTGACGCCAAATAGCGCGGCGGTGGGGACAGTCAATCTAACGCTCACGTCTGAGCCACGTATTGCCCCAACGCAACGGGTGCTGCTCATCTTCGGTGATCAGCAGATCGAACCCGCCAGCATCAATACGCCAGCAGATATTACGCAGCCGACTACGCTCACATTTGCTGTGCTTGGAGTTTTGGCCGGTACGTATCTGGTGCGCCTGCGGGTCGATGGCGTGGACAGTATTCCTGTGATCTATAGCGGGACGCCGCCGATGCCAGCGTTTGATCCTGCACAGCGAGTGATCGTGACATGAGCGAGATCGATCAGTGGCTTCAGGCCAATGACAAGTATCTGGCAGATGCGCTGAGCGAACTGCGGCAACGCCTTGAACGCATGGTCGGGCAAGAGTTGAAGCCGGCACCCGTACCAGAAACCACGCTCGCACCAGAGCCCATGAGCACAACTGAGGGGCCCCCCCCTTCCAGCGCGCGCGAAACGTCTGTCGCTGCTCCGGCACAGCCACACAAAGAGCGCTCACTGCTGGACCGATTGTTTAATACGCATCCCAAGCCAGCAGAAAGCGAAACCCAGACACCCTTTGCTCCAGAGATGAGCGTAGAAACTGCAGCGAATGTCGCTTCCGAAACCGTGCCGCCGCCAGAGGTCATGGGCGAAGCAATGAACGAAACTATTCCGGAGGCCGAGTCCAAGGCAGGTGCTGTTGCGCATACCCCGGCACTGCTGTTGCTTGCCCAGCGGCTTGGTCTCACCAAATTTGAGCGCAACACGCTGCTGCTGTGCGCGGCCATGGAGCTTGACACCCGCGTGGCCGGGCTGTGCGCCCGGGCACAGGGGGAGCCATCACGTCCTTACCCTACTTTTGCACTTGCCTTGGCGCTGTTCGAAAACTCAGCCTGGGAAGTACTTTCACCCGAGCGGCCCCTGCGCTATTGGCGGCTGATTGAAATCAATCAGCCTGGCGCGCAACCGCTCGTGAGCAGCGCGATCAAGGCTGACGAGCGTATTGTCAATTACATTAAGGGGTTGAATTATCTGGATGATCGTCTGGCACCTTTAACCACGCAGATCGGGCTTTCAGAGGAATCGTTGCCACCCTCGCAAGCGCACCAGGTTGAAGAGATCGTCGCTCTTCTGGACAGCGGCCAGAGAGGTATGTCCCAGCCACTATTCCAACTGGTCGGCAACGATAGTGCAAGCAAGCTTTCGGTTGCCGGACAGGTTGCATCCCGACTGGGTCTTACTCTATATCGACTTTCGGCAGAGAGTGTTCCTGCCCAGACCGGCGACCAGGATACGATGGTGCGCCTGTGGCAGAGGGAGTGCGCTTTTCTGCCGATCGCGCTTTACGTTGACGCGAGCCAACTGGATCGAGCCACCAGCCCGCAGACTGCAGCGTTGCAACGCGTGTTCAGCCGCAGTATGGGTCTGGTGTTTCTTGATACGCATGAGCCTTGGCCAGAGCCGGGTCGCGAAAGCATCACGTTTGATATAGCGAAGCCTACTCGTGATGAACAGCGTGCAGTGTGGGAGCAGGCGCTGGGTGCTCGTGCCGCCGACCACCCAGCGCGGCTGGCAGGGCAGTTCAATTTCAACGCTGCAACTATTCGCAGTGTTACCACGAACGCGCTCGGGAAATCCGAGGGTGGTGATCTGGGGAGTACACTATGGGCGGAGTGTCTACGCCACGCACGGCCGGCGCTGGACCAGCTATCACAGGTGCTGGAGCCGAAGGCACAGTGGAATGATCTTGCGCTACCGCCGCCTGAGAAGCGATTGTTGCGCCAGATTACCGACCAGGTTGCAACGCGCATGGCAGTCTATGACGATTGGGGATTTCGCGAACGCATGAATCGTGGGCTAGGCATTAGCGTGCTGTTCGCCGGGGAATCGGGCACCGGCAAGACCATGGCAGCAGAAGTGATCGCCAATGAGCTGGGTTTGCTGCTCTACCGTATTGATCTTTCTGCCGTTGTGAGTAAGTACATAGGTGAAACAGAAAAAAATCTGCGTAAGCTGTTTGATGCAGCGGAAGATGGTGGCGCAATTCTATTTTTTGACGAGGCGGATGCTTTGTTTGGGAAACGTAGCGAAGTGAAGGACAGCCACGACCGCTATGCCAATATCGAGATCAATTATCTGCTGCAGCGTATGGAAGCCTACAGAGGTTTGGCCATACTTGCTACCAACATGAAAGGAGCGCTGGATACGGCATTTGTTCGCCGTCTGCGCTTTGTGGTGAATTTTCCATTTCCCGGAACCAGCGAACGTTTAGCAATCTGGCAGCGCGTATTTCCGGAAAAAACACCGTTGGGGGAGCTGGATTTCCAACGCCTTGCAAAGCTCAATATCACGGGGGGCAGCATCATCAATATTGCGGTAAACGCGGCATTTCTCGCTGCACAGTCCAAGACGCGCGTGACCATGCCGTTCGTACTGGAAGCCTCGCGCAACGAGTTTCGTAAACTGGATAAGCCTGTCAACGAGGCTGATTTCCGCTGGCTTGAGTCAGCGGGGGGGAATGCATGAATATCAACGTGCACATTGAGAGGCTGGTGCTGGAGGGTTTGCCAGTGGAGCAGCGGCAAGGAGCGCATTTGCAGGCAGCAGTTGAGCTGGAGCTAACCCGCTTGCTTGCAGAAGGTAGCTTGGGTTCACAGTTAAGTTCAGGGGATAAGTTGGCTTCTGTCAAAGGCGGTTCTGTTCAGTTGGCGGAGTGCGCAAATCCGAAAGGGCTGGGGCGACAGATTGCGGGTGCTGTGTATGAGGGTTTTGGAGCCAAGCCATGAGCGAACGTACCATTGCAGTGCAGCCTAAGGCCCCATCATCCGCATTTAACGCAAGTCGTAACGCTTTGATGCAGCGCCAATGCACGTGCGGCATCCACATAGTAGGCGGTGGGGAATGCGCGACGTGTTCGAAAATAAAGAGCGGTATGCAAAGGAAGCTTACTATCGGTTCCAGTAACGATCCGCTGGAACTGGAAGCAGATCGGGTCGCTGATAAGGTGATGGCAGCCCCCAGTCATGCCAATATTAGCGTCGCACCACTTCGCATTCAACGCTACGCAGGCCCAGCGGCAGGTGACGCGGGTACTGCACCTGCCAGTGTGGATCGAGCTCTTGCTAACCCTGGCAGGCCGCTTGAGCCTGCCTTACAACAGGATATGGGGCGGCGTTTCGGCCACGACTTTTCACAGGTGCGAGTGCATTCCAGTACAGATGCTGAACAATCGACGCGTGACGTAAACGCCAAAGCTTACACGGTGGGAAATAATATTGTGTTTGGCGCGGGGCAGTTTGTGCCGGGGACACAGGAAGGACGGCGACTGATTGCCCATGAACTGACCCATGTAGTGCAACAGTCGGCTAATCCGGCGCTGCTGCAGCGGGCGGAGAATGACACGGTACCGGGCTGTGCAGTATTGACGGATACGCAATCGGATGTTGATACGAAAGTCAACGCTACTTTGGCCAGCGCGCGTGCGACTGCACGTGTACCCCCGGCGGGACTAAGCGTAGCCCAAGGCGTCGTGACTGCCCTTGCCACCAATACCCAGCCCGGACGAAGCGCCATAGAGGTCTGGGCAAGTACTTTGCCTACCGCAAAGGCGTCCCAACCTGCGCAGAGCGCGACCAAATATGCTGGCGTCACGTACCGGCTCTGGTCGCAAACTTCCTTTCCTATCCTGAACCCGACGATGAAAATTAACGGCATTTGCGTTGGCAGCGACAAACTGGGGCATTTTTTCCAGCAGGGCATGACCTATTTGACTACGCAAGCTTCGTCGGGCAGGGCTGCGGCTGAAGAGGAAAGCGAGCGCTCGGAGGGAGGTGGGTACGGTTTGTTTTCGACCGGTGTATTCTCGAATGCGGATCAGGAAGCGAATCGCCAGGGCGGGAGATTTTATAGCGAACTTATTGCTACTCCAACCATGAGTTTTTCAATTGCGCGCTATATTTCTTCGCGATGGAGCGAAGTCGAAAATCCTAATTTTTACGAGGAAAGCGTCGGACATCAGGTATGGGCGAATACCCTGTCAGGATATTGGACAGGCCAGTCCCTGGACACGTCCGTAGCTCCCGCAAAATCCTTTAACGAGGTCTGGATGGGTGAACTGAACGCTACGACGACTGGTGCAGTTACCGGAAGGTTTTCGGTTGGAGGTCGTAATCTTGGGAATATCAGAAATGGCGTCATTGGTTACAACACGACAACTGTAAAGGGAGAAAATCCCGTGCTCGGAAATACGAGTCTCTCTCCCATATCAGGCATACATATAAGTTTTGATTGGACGCTGGATTCCAATTCAGGCAAGGGGTTCCTGGATTCGAGAGGAGAGCGGAATCTGGTCGGTCGTTGGGGGCGTGGAACCTCTGACACAGATCGTGGTGCTTGGGATATTCGTCGCAGCTAGCCTGGATGGGCGGCTGAACAGATTTTGGCAGAACTTAGTCAGAACAGGCTATCTGCGTCGCCGTGGCCGATCAATAGGGAACCGTAAGGCTTGCGCCGCATTACGCCTTTATACCGGTGAGCATGGTGATTCCGCCGTATGCATCGCCTGATTTGGATATGTATGTGATTTAGATATGTATGAAAGGCAGTGGTAATTTTAAAACAGGTATTGGGATGGCTAGCGCACGCAAGAAATGAGCTGTGGTTGCGCCTTGCCTTGCGCAGAAAAAAAATCGTGCAATCCACCCCTAAGTGGATTCACCCACCGGAGGACTTGGAATTGAAGACAACGCTTATTGTAGCCATTCTGTTAACAATATAGACAAGCAGTCAACTGAGATTTTTTGATGCAATTAACTTATAACAAATCGACGCAAATCGGCCAGCAAAGAGGACGATCGGTGCTTGGAGGCATCGGCGATGAATAAAACAAGTGTTGTTCAGAAAGCTAAAACAGGTACGCATTTACTGCATGCGCATGACATGTTCCAACGCAAATGTGCGTGTGGTAATCATATGGCTGAGGGCAAAGCGTGCGCAGCGTGTTCGAAGAAAACAACCGGGTTGCAACGAAAACTAGCCATTGGCGCGAGTAATGATCCGCTGGAACTGGAAGCCGATCGAGTTGCGAATCAGCTTTTGTCTGAGCCAGAGCATCACGGTATCAGTAGAGCGTCACCTCGCGTCCAACGCTACGCCAGGAGTGCTGGCGGCCAAACTGAATCGGTGCCGGCCAGCGTGGACCGCGTTCTCGCGAGTGTCGGCAGGCCGTTCGATCCTGCGTTGAGGCAGGATATGGAGCAGCGCTTTGGCCACGACTTTTCGAGCGTGCGGGTGCATTCCGATGCGGCTGCCGAAGAATCGGCGCGAGACGTGAATGCTAACGCTTATACGGTTGGGCACAATGTTGTGTTTGGAGCTGGGCGGTTCGCACCGGGGACACATGAGGGGCGGCGGCTAATCGCGCATGAATTGACACATGTGGTGCAGCAGGCGGGTGCGGACGGAGTGATACAACGCGACACCGCCGGTGGAGGGTCAACCGAGTTTGAAGATAAGGTGACAACGCTGATTCAGCCGACCAGTGGTCCTGGCCTGGTCGAAGGTACCGTTACCAGGACCGAAACGGCACCGGCAAGCGGCTCTCAGCCTCGACAGGTAATCCATCGCGGTGAAATGAACGTGCGATTTAACCCCTCGGACTGTTCAGTTATCATCCCATTTGGATACAATTTCGTGCAGGCTGCGCAAGCAGCGAGTGCGGGATTTTGCGATGAACCGCCGGCTAGCACCGCAGTTCCACCCCTCTCCGCCACCTCATTCAATTCTATCAAGACCAGTGTTCTGGCTAACGTCAACCGTGGTCTGAATGGCTGGTTTAACGTGAGGTTGTCCGGCGCTGGCTGCCCCGGAAGTTGTGCCGGTCGGTTGTTGCCGATCAATGTAGTGGCACGAGAAGAAACGGCACATCCGGACACGACGATTACCGTTGTGAATCGTGGTGGTCGTGCCAATTCCGGTACTATCTGCGCCAAATCCTGGAACAGCTCGACCGCAGTGCATGAGGGCGGTCATCAGGCTCTGGGTGTGGGCGACGAGTATCCTGAAGCGGATGAAAGTTTGCGTGCCACGGCACCGCAATGGTTCCGCCCGGAACGCGTACGGCGTGATTACTCTGCGATGGGGCCGGATGAACACTCACGTTTTGCGATGTTTCAGGAGCGGCATTTCAATGCGGTCAAGATATTTCTGGAAAACGCTTTTCCGAATTGCAGCGCGAATTTGCAGGCGCAGCCCCGGCCAGTCATTCCTGATTATCGAATAGTTCTGGGCGGCGGTTATGCATCGTTGAGTGGAACGTCCGGATCTTTCTTCGAGGCGGGGTTGAGAGTTGGTATTCCGCTGGATCGTTTGCGCCGCTGGGAATTCGTTCTGGGCCCGCAGATCAATATGTTTTCAACCTCAGGAGGCCAGCGCTACGCGAGTGCATTCCTCCTCGGCGCGCGGCTCGGGCTGGAAAGGAGTACGGGTGAAGCCGGGCATGGTTTTACCGCCGGTGCCTTCGGCGAAGCGGGCCACGGCTGGTTTAAGTCATCGGACTATGGACCCGGTGGTGCCGGTAGTCGCAGCGCCACTGCGGCGTACGGCGAATTAGGTCTGGGTGCCGGCTATCGGACTCCGTTGCTCTCCGGCTCCTCGGCCCGCTTCGATTTTCGTGTCGAGGGTGCTGCCGGATCTACGATTGGTGCACCTGGCGTTATTGGCCCAATCACCCGGGATATTGAAACCGATCCGGCGCGGTCTCGGTGGTTCCGTCTCGGTCTGACAATTGGAGGACAGTTCTGATGTGCACGCTGAGGCTTACTCAACTGTGTGGCAAGAGTCGATTCCTGGTTCGGCGAGTGTGTTGCAGACTCAACCCGGGGTTTTCAAACCGAGGTATCGGCCATGAATAAATCGAGCGTTGCACAGCAAGCCAAAACGGCAAGTTTTTTTCCGCTCGCGCAAGGCTTGATCCAGCGCAAGTGCGCGTGTGGTAATCACACAGTTGCAGGCGGGGCGTGTACGGAGTGCGCGAAGAAAACAAATGGTCTGCAAAGGAAGCTTGCTATTGGTGCAAGTAATGATCCACTGGAACGGGAAGCCGATCAGGTGGCCGATCAGGCCATGACTACATCGGCGCATTCCACCCTCGGCAATACGCCAGTGCGTATCCAGCGCTACGCTGGGCAAACGGCTGGTGATGCAGATATGGCACCTTCCAGCGTAGACCACGTTTTAGCCAGCACAGGCAGACCACTTGAACCAGCATTTAGGCAAGACATGGAACAACGCCTTGGTTACGATTTTTCTCAGGTACGGGTACATTCTGACGCTGCTGCCGAGCAATCGGCTCGGGACGTGCATGCTCATGCCTATACTGTCGGACACGATGTAGTGTTCGGTGCGGGCCGGTTTACGCCTGGGACACGCGACGGGCAGCGCTTGATTGCCCATGAGTTAACGCATGTAATACAGCAACAAGGTGCAGAGGGAGTTAGTGCAGGCCAAAGTGATGGAAAACGTTCTCTGTCATCTGATTCTACTGGGATTCCTAATGTCATTCAGCGCAAGGTTGTTGACGATAACAACCACCTGCCATGCCGGGCCGTGGCGGGCCGCAACGCCGCATATTTGACTGCACGTGAAAACGAAGCAGCGGCTCTAGCCGATAGTGCCGCAGCGGCGGTCCGTGCGAACCCGCTGGCCGAGCCCACACGCGCACTCGTCTGGAAGCGCTTTCGCCTCGATTACAACGACTCGCTTACCCGCTGCCGGTTTCTACCCGAGATCGGCGACCGGTTTGCCAAAATAGCGAGGGAGATTCGCGGCACAGACTGTACTTACCAATGTACCGCAACAGGTGAGCCATCCAGCGAATGCAGTACCGCACTGGGTGTAACGCATATTGGCATGTTCGGCGGCCAGAAAATTGACCTTTGCTCCCGGTTTTGGGCGGTAGCACCCGATCAGCAGGCCATCACGTTGCTGCACGAATGGGCGCATTACGTTTTCTCCACGCGAGGGCTGAATGACGAGCTTCCTGGCGGTTTCGACACCGCTGAGTGTTATAACGCATTCGCGTCCGAGTTCGCGGGCCAACCGATCACTGGACCTGAGGACACCAATTGTGTTCCCAATACGCGTGTGCTACCAGCTCTCGATCAGGGGCGTCTCCATGTGGGTTGCTCAAATGTGTTCCTTAACCTCTCCGCAGTCGGAGGATACGCCTATGGGTTGCCCGGATCGCACCACTACGGAACTGGCGGCGCTGGTCTCGATTTTCTTTTCCCGCTCACGCGTATGCACGACTGGGAGCTTGGGGTAGGTGCACGGTATCTGCGATTCGCACCGATTGACTCGAACAATCGCGATGCCTATTTGCTCGGCGTGCGCGCAGCTCTTGCATTCCGTTATCGCCCTTGGCGTTTTGGCTCGCAGATTGGTGCATACGTTGAGGGAGGCGGCGTAAATGTGCCGGTGGGCACGACCGGCGACAAGAGGCACCCTTACGGTGCCGCAGGTATTTCGGGCGGGGTGAATTTTCACATAGGCCGGCAGACTGCGCTCCAGATCCTTGGCGAGGTCGGAGGTGGTATTGGATTTGATACACAGAATAACCAGCGTTTTGAGTGGTTTCAGAGTGGTTTGAGCGTCGTGCTGCAATTTCAGTAGGTAGTCCACTATTGTACGCAAGAAGAAAGAACCTGTTTAGGGCAGCACAACAGACAGTTGCCAAGTAATGACCAAGGGTGAGGTATAAACCATGACCTGTTTTTACGATGTATCCAAAGGACTGAAAGGATCGCAGAAAAAATTGCATCCGTTTGTAGGTCGGCATGCTCATCACGGACGGACTTGTTCAAAACCTTCGTTAGGAGGCATTGGCCATGAATAAAGCCACAGTTGCGCCGCAAGTCTCAGCAGCAAGCCTGTTGCCATCAGCGCAAGGCATGCTTCAGCGCAAGTGTGAGTGTGGCAACCACACGGTAGCAGGTGGTCAATGTGCGGAATGTACGAAAAAAAATAACGTGATGCAACGCAAAATTGCTATAGGCGCTAGTAATGATCCGCTGGAACTAGAAGCAGACAAGATTGCCGATCAGGTGTTGAATACGCGAGTGCATTCAGCTGTCAGCCATGCCCCGCCACGCATACAGCGTTATGGAGAGCTGGTGACCAAAGGTGCGGATACCGCACCGGCAAGCGTAGGCAACGTCCTGGCCGGCTCTGGTATGCCGCTCGAACCGGCGCTAAGGCAAGACATGGAGAAGCGTTTCAGCCACGATTTCTCGCAGGTGCGCGTGCATTCCGGTGGTGCTGCGGAGCAGTCTGCGCGTGACGTGAACGCCAATGCCTACACCGTGGGGCAAGATATTGTGTTTGGCAGCGGACGGTTCGCTCCGGGAGTGCAGGCGGGGAGGCGCTTGTTGGCCCATGAATTGGCGCATGTGGTGCAAAACCACGGTCGACCCACTTCAGAACATAATCTTTTGAACCGAGAACCGGCGACAAAAACGCCCACTTCTGCTCAACCGGAACCTGCGCCGACCAATGCAGATAAGGTACCACTCAAATGGACCTGGAAAGATTTGGCGGTTTATCCGCTGCTTGTGGATATCTGGAAAGACCTGGTGCTAAAGGAATTGACACCGGGAGACCGCAAGCTGCTCGCATTGAAGGGAACGGAAGGCGCTGCCTTTTATGCTTGGGCAATGGCGGTGGGTCTGATGCCGGGTGGATTTGCCGGCGGGGATAAGTCGAAGGATGCCGGTGATTATTTGAAAAATCTATCCAAATATGCGGACCCGCTGACTGGCTTGACCCCAGCCAAAGACGCGATCTTTGACCCACTGAGCCGCATTGTGGGCCTGCGTGTGGACGATTACCTCTCTTCAGACCTGTTTTTGACGCGCGTGAAAACGCATACGGCAACTCTCGCAGCGCTATTTCTGGCGGTGCAGGGTACATACTCATTGATTCAAGGTGTGAAAAAGAAAAATGAAGACCCGACGGCGCTGGAAGGGGATGCATGGACTCAGCAGACAGGCCTGATCAAAGCGCTGGTGAACGCGATCTTCAAGAAACAGTTGAAAGCACCGGATTTTTTCGATGTTGGTCCCATGCAGTTGGCAACCCATCCGGCCTTTTCCGCCGCACCTTTTGCAGGCGGCGGGGTGCCGTCAGGAGCAACTTTTGAGCGCAATCAGGATATCAGCGGGGAGGTCCGCCAGCAGAAATACGGGTTGACGTTAAATCTGCCTGCGCTTATCAAGCCGGGAGGCGCTACCGTATCAGACATCGCCGACCCTTCGAAATATCGCGGCTGGCAGGGGAGTGCGTGGTTTACATACGAGGCGAACAAGCCCCTCACCCTGACCCCGGATAAGCAGCCCGGCTACAAATTCAAAGGTGGGACGATTTTCGGCTCTGCCGGGCATCTGGCCGAATTGGAGGCCGGCGTGCAGTATGGCGGAGAGACGGGAAAAGAACTGACATCATGGTTTGTGCGCGGCGGTTATGGCTATGTGGCAGGAGAAAAAGCGACAGGACTGAAGAAAATAGGCTTTACCGCGACGTATCTGGACTGGAAAGAACAAGATGTCCTCGCCCCTCTTGGTACAAGTGGCGTACCGGCGGGTGGATGGGGACTAAAAACGACGCCTTTCGCCAGTACTCGGTTTAATGTTGGAAAGAAGAAAACTCTGGATGCCAGCGTTGCAATCTCATTTGTTACCGGAAGGGTGGGAGAAACCAGCAGAAGTGGTTTTTCGGATGTTTCTCTCGGCTTGTCCTATACCTATATGGGTGACTCGGCACCTGACAAACTTCCGGCTTTCAAACTGGATTTGACCGGATCAGTGAGCCGCCTGGACTGGTGGAACCCCGATTCACCACTGCTTTGGGGTGGGCAGGCAAAGGTAAACGTCGGTCCTGTATTTGGCGGCGTCAATGTCATGACCGGCGCAGGCAGTATTCCCGAATCGCGGCTTGATCGGATGGGTCCGACTGTCAAGACGATGGTTCCCACTACGGTGCTGTTCACGGGTGGCGTTTCATTTTAGCGCGCAGGAGCACAAGTGGTGAAGTATGAAATAGAAGTTTTGAATTATTTGGTGAAATTTTTTTGTTGAGCGTTCAACGGTGGTTTCAAGGATCATTGAGGATGGTACGTAAACAATGAGCACTTTTCCTAACACGCCACGCATCATCAAAGGCGGCATTATCTTGCTTGATCCCACTACGGCGGCCGTGTTGCGCATTATTGCCCTGCAATACAACCCGGACACGCTCACGCGCACGCTCCAGATGCAGGCCGTAGGCGGCGAAGGCGACAGGCTGGAAGCGCTGCGCTTGAAGGGTCCACCGAACGAAACCATCAAGCTGGATGCAGAAATCGATGCAACCGATCAGCTTGAGTTTCCGGATGAAAATCGCACCACGACTCAACTGGGTATTTTCCCTCAGCTTGCTGCGCTGGAGACCATTGTCTATCCCACCAGTGGCCAACTCGAATCCACCAACAGCCTGGCACAGGCAGGAACGCTGGAAATTTCCCCGGCCGAATCGCCGCTTACGCTCTTTATCTGGAGCAAGACACGCATTCTGCCCGTGCGGCTGACTGACTTCAGCATTACAGAGGAGGCATTCGATGTTGCACTGAATCCGATCCGCGCCAAGGTCAGCCTGGGCATGCGTGTGCTGTCGGTGAACGATCTGGGATTTAGCCATAAAGGCGGGAATCTTTTCATGACTTATTTGAAAAACAAGGAGCTGCTGGCGCGACTTGGGCCGGGCGGTGCACTTTCCACATTAGGGTTAACGGGGGTCCCATGAGCAACTTTCAGTTTCCGATGACCAGCCGCTATTATAATATTGAAACGTCTACGCTTGAGATCGAAAACGACGTCAAGATTGTTTATCTCCAGCGCCGCTTTGTGCCGGCGCCAGAGCGTTTTGCCCTGTTGCTGGAGCATACGGTTCTCCAGGGTGAGCGGCTGGACAATATCACCGCGCAATATCTCGACGATCCGGAACAATTTTGGCGCATATGCGACGCCAACCGAGCGCTGCACCCGGACGAGCTAACCGAGCGCACGGGTAGCTCGTTGCGCATTACGCTGCCCGAAGGTATACCGGGAACCCCCAATGCTTAAAGGTATTCACCTCACGCTCATGATCGGGCCCGCAGTACCGATACCGGCGCCGCAATCGGTCGTGGACGCGGTAACCAGCGTACAGGTGACCAGTGGCAAGGACCGCAGCGGGTTTCAGCTCACGTTTGCGGTGAGCAAAAAGTCAGCCTTGATTACCACAATGTTGCCCGCAGGCTATTTTGATCCGATGATTACCCGCGTGATTATTATCGTTACGTTGGGGGGTATGCCCAATGTTCTCATGGATGGCATTGTTACGCGTCAGGAACTGCAGTCCAGTAATGAGCCAGGGCAGTCAACGTTCACAGTCACCGGTGAGGACCTCAGCGTGCTGATGGATGTGGTGGAACTCACCAAACCTTATCCGGCCATGCCGGATATTGCCCAGGTATATGCGACGCTTGCGCCTTACGCGCTCTTTGGTATCGTGCCCCTGGCAATACCACCATTCATTCCCACGGTGGAGATACCGACATCTCGGCACCAGACGCAGGTAGGAACGGACCTTTCCTACGTCAAGATGTTGGCCCAACGGTGTGGTTACGTTTTTTATGTGGAGCCAGGTCCGTTGCCGGGGCAGAGCATTGCCTACTTCGGCCCGGACATCCGCATTCCCATTCCGCAACCTGCGCTGAACGTCAATATGGACGCTCACACAAATGTCGAATCCTTGAGTTTTTCGCTCGATGGACTCGCGAAAAAGGTGCGTGTATTTATGATACTTGATCCGATAACCGGCAGGGTTTCCATCCCCATTCCGGTGCCAAACGTGAATATATTCAAACCGCCGCTCGGGCTGCGTCCAACACCGCCTTCAAAGATTGATTTTGCGTGCCGCGGCGCCGGCCTTTCTCCTGATAAGGCAGCGCGGGATATTCTCGGTTTTGTAATAAACAATGCCGATGCCATCAGCGCTAATGGAACGCTGGATGTGTTGCGCTATGGCCACGTGCTCCGCGCTCGGCTGCTGGTAGGCGTTCGCGGTGCAGGTCTTGCCTATGATGGGCTTTATTACGTGGAAACGGTTACAAGCAACATCAAGCGAGGCGAATACAAGCAAAGCTTCACGCTTGCACGGGACGGATTGATTTCTAACACACCAAGGGTAGTGACATGAGTGAATGTGAGAAATATTTTGGATTATATCGCGGTACGGTACTAGTGAATATCGACCCTGAGCGCCGTGGCCGCCTGATCGTCAGCGTTCCGGATGTTCTCAAGCTTCTTCCTTCCACCTGGGCAGAACCCGTTGTAACACTGGCAGGACCTGTTGGCGCGCCTTCAGGTACATACATCGTTCCGGCCATCGGCGCAGGGGTGTGGGTGCAGTTCGAGCAGGGTGACTTGAATTATCCGATCTGGAATGGCTGCCGCGCGACTTCCGCCGCGGACATTCCCGTACTCGCCCAGTTGGGTAATCCGGTTAGTCCGCCTGTGATCATACAGTCAATGGGACAGCAGATGGTGATGATCAGCGACTCTCCGTTGCCGCCGCTGCTGCCTGCTGGAGGTATTTTGTTGTCTACAGGAACCTCCTACATCCGGCTCGACAAAACCGGCGTTACCATTTTCGGCGCCACGGTCAGGGTCAACGGCGCAACGTTAGTGGACGTGAACGGCGGCGCGCTTACGGTCTCCGGACCGGCCCCGGCGATGTAACCCGCGATGCCTGGCTTAATCCTTCATAGCAACTTTGGCATGCAGTGCACGCATGGCATCCCATGCATGACTGCGCCTGTGCAACCGCGGGTTCTCGTAAGCGGGCAGCCGGTGGCGATTGCAACCAATATTATTAACGTCGGGCCCGGTTGCCCATTCCAGATTCCTGTGGGTGTGGGCACCAAGCCACAGCCTTGTATCACTGTCAAATGGGTCAACTTATCCTCGCGTGTTGCGGTCATGGGCCAGCCGGTCCTGCTGCAGGTTTCGCCGGGGCCAGGAGCAGGCGTGTGCCAGAGTGCCGAGCAGATCCCGCAGGGGCCACCCGTGGTGAGTGCTGTGCAGCCACGTGTTTTTGCAATTTAGGAGGGTAAACATGCAAATTGATTTTCCATATCAATTCGACAGCCGTGGCCGCACCGCTTCCACGGACGATAGCGATCACGTGCGTGACATGATCGAAGAGCTTCTATTTACCAGCGCCGGCGAGCGCGTGAATCGCCCCGATTTTGGCAGCGGCTTGATGCAAATGGTGTTTGCGCCAAACAGTCCGGAATTGGCGGCAGCGTTGCAGTTTACCTTGCAGGCAGCGCTTGACCGCTGGCTGGGTGATGTCGTCGAAGTGCGGGGGCTGGAGGTGTCAAGCGAGGATTCTCGCCTGAAGGTGGATCTCACCTACGCCCTGCGCAAAACAGGGGAAACGCGCACCGATACTTTTGAACGAGGTATTGCATGATGGACTCTCCCACATTGGCTTGTCGTATCGCCGAGCGGCGCAAGAAACTATTTGGCAACCCGGATTGGAATGGCATGGATTTTGTTGAAGTCTCCGAGGACCAGCGCTCGCTGTGCGTGCATTTTTTCGGTCATGTGCCCGAAAATGTGACCGTTGACAATATCTGCATTGAAGGCGGTCGGCGAATTCTGGATATTAAAGCGATCAAGGTGGAAATCGAACGCGCCGACGATCCTGAACTGGATGACTGCTTGCGGATTACGCTCGACAAATTAGGCGATTTCTCTATTTATCGCTTGTGCCTGGTGAAAAAGATATCCACGAGTGTCGAAGTGAAGGCCTTGGCAAATTCAGCCGCAGCTGGGGAACCGCAGTACCAGCCATTGCCTGGTCTTGATCCGCGTTATGCCTGCGTATGTTTCAGTTTCAAGGTGGATTGCTCAAACGATCTGGACTGCAAGCAGGAGCAAACGTGCCCACCTGAAGTTTTCCCCACGCCGGAAATTAATTATCTCGCCAAAGATTATGCAAGCTTTCGCCAGCTGATCTACGACCGGCTGGCACTGATTATGCCCGACTGGCAGGAGCGCCACGTTCCAGATCTCGGTGTGACGCTGGTTGAACTGCTAGCCTATGCAGGCGACTATCTAAGCTATTACCAGGATGCAGTAGCGACGGAAGCCTACCTCGAAACTGCTCGCCGCCGTATATCCGTGCGGCGCCACGCGCGGCTGGTGGATTACCGCATGCATGAGGGGAATAATGCGCGTACCTGGGTCACCGTGTGCACCAAGACTGATCTGGACCCTATCGCCGCGAGTAATCTCTACTTTATTACCAGCTTCCCAGGCATCAAGGCTGCCAGCGGCAGGGTGGTCAAAGCAGTTGATCTGGAAGGTGTGCCAACCAATTGGTATGAAGTGTTCGAGCCATTGGTAACCGACCCCGCAACCAAATATCAATTTCGCGCGGCCCATTGCAACATGCATTTTTACACCTGGGGTGACCTGCAGTGCTGTCTGGCTAAAGGCGCGACACAGGCGACATTGCTGGATCAAGTCTTGCCCCCTGACCCCGTTAGCGATGCAGGCGGTGGTGCTAATCCAGAGGGTGTTCTCAGCCAGGTGGCTGTGTTGCCCCAGCCGGTACGTATATTGGACCTGCATGTCGGCGACGTGTTGATCTTCGAAGAAATCCTCGGGCCAACGACTCGTAATCCAGCGGATGCAGACTTTGCTCATCGCCACGCGGTGCGCCTGACTAAAGTCACGCCATCGCTGGATGGCCTGCTTGGCCGTCTCGTACTGGAAATAGAATGGGACCCGGAGGATGCGCTGCCGTTTTCGCTTTGTCTCTCGGCACGGATGCCCGCACCGGACTGCACTCGCATCGACGACATCAGTGTGGCTCACGGCAATGTTGTGCTCGTTGACCACGGCCGGCGCGTGTGCGAGCCGATCGGCCCCGTTCCACCTAAAGAGACCATCGGCGAGTGTGCGTGCGACGGCAGTGTGCTTGAGAGCAGCATCACGCCAGAACCTTTTCGTCCCACATTGTCACAGACGCCACTTACTTTCGGTCAACCCCTTGCCGATACTGGATCTGCGTCCGCGAGCATCGTTCAGGATCAGCGTCTGGCATTGCCCTACGTTTCGTTACAGGAATACGCTGGTGCGACAGCTGACGGTGAGAAGTGGCAAGCGCAATATGACCTCCTGGACAGTATTGGCGACCAGCGTCACTTTGTCGCCGAGGTGGATGACGACGGACGCTCGCATCTGCGCTTCGGTGACGGAAACCTGGGGCGTATTCCTTCGGCCGGCACCTATTTTCAGGCATGCTACCGCGTTGGCAATGGTACGACAGGAAACGTAGGTCGTGACACGCTGACCTATCTCGTTTTACGCGAAGGGTCGCTCAGCGCGGACAGTATAGAACCACGTAATCCGCTGCCTGCCAAAGGCGGTGCCGCGCCGGAACCTATGGCTGAGGTGAAACTGTTTGCACCGCAGGCATTCCGCGCCCGGCGCGAACGTGCTATCACTGCCGAAGACTACTCCGAACTGGCGCAGAACAATCCGAAGCTGCAGCGGGCTGCAGCTGAACTACGCTGGATGGGGAGCTGGTACGAAGCGCATGTGGCAATTGATCCGCTCTATACTGAAATCGCGGACGCGGCATTGCTGAAGGAAGTTGAAGATTATCTGTACACCTATCGCCGTATGGGTCACGATCTGGCAGTGGTACCGGCACGTTATGTGCCTATCGACATGAAAATGGAAATCTGCGTGTTGCCGCACTTTGAACGCGCCACAGTTAAAGCTGAATTGCTGAAGGTATTAGGCCGGGGACAACTCGCCGATGGCAAGCTGGGTTTCTTCAATCCAGACAATCTCAGTTTTGGCGAAGGTATCTACGTTTCGCGCCTGATTGCAGCGGTCAAAGGTGTGGACGGCGTGGATGCCGTACGCCTCCTGAGGCTGGCGCGGCTCGATGCTAGCACATCCTGCATCGTCCCTATCAGCGGGGGCAATACCTGTGTTCCAACCAGTGGTGTGCTGCCCATGGCTGTAATGGAAATTGCCCAGCTTGATAACGACCCCAGCTTCCCCGAAAACGGGAAACTGGAACTGATCCTCAGAGGTGGACTATGAGCCATAGCCATGCGACAAATCAAAGCTGCTTAACCAATCAGGGCTGTACCGGGCCACAGCCCTGTGATTGCTGTGAAGGCCCGCATATATTGACGCCGTTGTCCACATACAACCGGCCCATGTTAAGCAAATTACGCTATCGCGTGGGTACCCATGGGTCATTTTTCGAAACCATGCAGGCCCGCCTTTCCGGTCAGGAATATTCCGAACTGGCGGCGCTTAAAACCCGCGAGAAAAACGACGCATCCATAGCACTGCTGGATGCCTGGTCCATGGTAGGCGATGTGCTGACTTTTTACCAGGAGCGTATCGCCAATGAAGGCTATCTGCGTACCGCCACTGAGAGGCGTTCAGTACTGGAACTTGCGCGGCTTGTTGGCTACGCATTGCGGCCGGGTGTCGCATCCAGCGTTTATCTTGCCTATTCCATGGCAAGGGATTCGGACCCAGTGACGATTCCCAAAGGCGCGCGCGCCAACAGCATTCCTGTTGGTGCCGACGAGCAGATGCAAGCATTCGAGACCATCGAACCGATTCTTGCACGGTGGGAGTGGAACGTGCTGAAGCCACGGTTGGAACGTCCGCAGCTTTTCTTGGGAAAGGACACCCAAAGCCTGAATGACGTCTACCTGGCTGGTATCGCTACCGGGCTCAAACCAAATGACCGACTCTTGCTGGTAATGGATGCTGTCGCCGCAGCGATCGCGCCATTCCGCGTGCTTGAGGTGAATCCGATGCCTGCGGCGAATCCGATCACCGGCAAGGATCGCACCCGCGTTTCGATTGTACCGCTCATGCCGACTCAAATATTCGCGTTGGAATCGGGCCAGATTCTGGCACGTACGAAAAATATCGCCACTGAGTTTTCAAACCTTGAAAAGTTCAAAGTGACGGCCGATAGCGAGATGGCGCGCTATGTGCAGGCGCTGATGAGCGAAATGATTGATGCGATAAAAGCAGGGAGTTCCGGGCAGCAGTTACTGGCGGAAATGCATAAAAATTTTCTGCCTCGGCTACGCGAGCAACAGAAAATTGCGAAGGAGGGAGGGTATAACCGGCTTGAACCTTGGATTAGCGCTTTCATAATGGAACTAGAGAGTAAAGTCGTACCATTCGCCAGAGCCAAGGCAATGGCAGTGCCTTCAGCAGCAAGTACGGGCACATCTGATACTCTAGGAAATATCGTTTTACCCGGCACGCAGTTAGGGAGCATGCTTGTAGATCTAGGCAAAGCGCCCTCATTACCGCCTCCAAACGCTACGAACCTGGCGCGCAACGTGAGTCGATCCTTCGCTCCCAGCAGCGATACCCTGCCGCGCTTGATTGCCAGTCTAGTACCGTCGGCCGCGTCAACGCTATATGCTGCCTGGAACAACGTCGCTGTTGCCCCTGTCGATCCTAGCGAAGTCTATGCGCTGCGTCTCAAAGTGGCACCTTTTGGCTACAATGCTCCATTGAAAGCCATAGTGGATGAAGACGGTCGCGTGATTGGGCAGGAAGAATGGCCCCTTGACGGTTCAGTGGCTACCAGCATTCAGTTCATAAGGGTGTCGAATACCTTGCATGTGTCCGGCCAACGTGGTTCCGAGCGTTATACATGGTTATTACAGCTTAAGGGGAATGATTTTAAGCAAACCATTCAATGGGCCCAATTCACAGAGGTTGTAGTTAGCGCCAAGTTTGTAGACCTGGGGAATACTGTTTTCATTAGCATGTCTGTCGAATTTACGGCCCTTACAACGCATAATACGGCTATCGAGCTTAGCACAGACCAGCTTGCATTGACTGTTGGAAATAACAAGTTTGACATGCAACGCGATCAACGCATCCAGGAAGACACGGACACAGATCGACTTTCCATCGACTGGATCACCAGCCGACGATTGGACAGTGATGTTGTAACCGTCAACGCCGCTTCGCTGCAGCCGCCGCCACTTAACGTTGTCCCGCTGGATACTGCCTACGAACAGATCATACCGGGTAGTTGGGTGCTGATCGAGCGAGCAGACCAAAACACTTCGCTAGTTACACGTGTTATCCAGGTCCAGACCATTGCGAAGGCAGATTATGGTCTGACGGGCAAGTCCACTTTACTGACGTTGCAGGATAACTGGCTTACTGCCAACGATGTGCTGCTCTCGGTGTTCCGCGCCACTGCTGTCCATGTGCTGAGTGAAGGATTGGCATTGGCTGACGAACCCATCAGCGACCCCATCTGCGGAGTGGAGATCGAGCTGGATGGACTCTACGATGGGTTGGATGCAGGGCGCTGGCTTATTATTGCAGGTGAACGCAGTGACATTCTGGATGCTAACGGCGAAGTAGTGCCTGGCGTGCAGGCCGTGGAGAGGGTCATGCTGTCCGCAGTGCGGCAGGATGTGAGCCAATCTCGTAGTTTTGATGGAGATATTTCTATCCCCAGGCCTGGCGACACGACGCATACGTTTATCCAGTTGTCTGCACAGATTGCCTATTGCTACAAGCGCGACACGGTGCGCATATATGGGAATGTGGCTAAAGCCACGCACGGAGAGACCCGTCAGGAAACACTGGGTGCAGGTGATGCGACACTTTCGTTGCAGCAGTTCACGTTGAAGCAATCGCCTTTGACTTACACCTCTGCAGCTACCACCTCCGGTATTGCTAGCACGCTTCAGGTGCGTGTAAATGATGTGGAGTGGCACGAAGTGGATAGCCTTGCCGCCATCGGCCCAAATGACCGTAATTTCATCACCAGCACCGACGACGCGGGAAAGACCACCGTCGTGTTTGGCAATGGTGTACATGGTTCGAGGTTGCCTTCGGGACAAGAGTCTATCAAAGCTGTTTTCCGAAATGGTATCGGTAAGCCCGGCAACGTTAAGGCTGGACAGATCGCGTTGCTCAATACGCGACCCCTGGGCGTAATCGAGGTGAACAACCCCATCCGTTCATCCGGCGGTGCAGACAAAGAACCGCGTGATCAGGCACGCAAAAATATTCCCCTCGCGCTCATGGCGCTCGACCGTCTGGTATCAACACCAGACTATGCCGACTTTTCCCGCACATTCGGCGGTGTTGGTAAAGCCACGTCCGCACGCCTTACCAATGGCCGGCAGGAGCGTGTGCACGTCACCATTGCCGGGGTGGACGATATTCCCATCGATGAAACCTCGGACCTCTATCGTAACCTGTTCGACGCCCTGCATCGCTTTGGCGATCAATATCTGCCCATCACGCTTGCAGTACGGGAGCGGCTGGCGCTGGTGATCAGCGCAAATATACGCGTCCATCCTGACTATCAATGGGAGACGCTGGAGCCCAAGGTGCGCGGCGCGTTAATCGATGCCTTCAGTTTCAATAATGTTGATCTCGGGCAGGACCTGTTACTGGCCGATGCAATCAAAACTATCCAGGCAGTGCCTGGTGTCGTTTATGTGGATGTGGACGTATTTGACACCATTTCAGAAGCAACTATTCTTGCAGGTTTCACTATCCCTACGGCAAGCGGACTCACGCTGAAAGACCGTATCTTCATCGAGGTCGCCCGGTTCGACCAGGGGGTGCTGCTGCCGGCGCAAGTTGCTTATCTCTCACCCGAAGTGCCCGACACGCTGATTTTGCAGGAGATCAAGCAATGAGCCTCTCTCTCGACCGCCTCTATGAACTGCTACCCGTCGTGCATCGCATGCGTGATGCTGAACGAAATTACCCGCTGCGCGCACTGCTCAGGGTCATCAATGAACAAGTCAATGTTGTCGAGGACGATATTGCACAACTGTATGAGAACTGGTTTATTGAAACGTGTGAAGACTGGGTTGTTCCTTACATAGGCGACCTTATTGGCTATCGCCCGGTTCACGAAGCCGGCGATTCCTCCGTAGAAGCAGATTCGCCGCAAGGACGCAGTCGCAATCACATGCTGATACCACGGCGCGAAGTGGCCAATACATTAGGTTTTCGTCGGCGAAAAGGCACGCTCTCACTATTGGAGGTGTTGGCGAACGATGTTGCCGGTTGGCCGGCGCGCGCGGTGGGGTTCTATGCATTGCTTGGTTGGCAGCAGCATCTCAACCACCAGCGGCTTAGCCAGGCACGTACAGTCAACTTGCGCAACGGGCTCAAGCTTGACCTGGTGGATGGGCCGTTTGATCCACTCGCGCACTCTGTGGACGTGCGCCGGACAATCTCCCATCGCAGTCTTGGTCGTTACAATATTCCCAGCGTGGGTGTTTTCATCTGGCGGCTGAAAGTTTATTCTGTCACGCACGCACCCGCATATTGTCTGGAAACTGCGGGGCCGCAATGTTTCACTTTCAGCGTATTGGGCCATGATACGCCGCTTTATACGAAAGCAGAGCCGGAAACCGAGCCCAAGCATATTGCAGATGAAATCAACCTGCCTATACCGATCCGGCGGCGCAGTTTAGAGCAACGTATCAGCCTGCGTCCGCTCAAGACTCAGGTATCGGGTATATTCTATGGCGAGAGCGAAAGTCTCGTCATCTATGCACCGGATTGGCCGACCAAGAACGCGCCACAACCGGTGCCAGCCCAATATGTAATTCCTGCTGATCTTTCCGATTGGCGCTACCGAGCACATCGTGGGCAAATTGCAGTTGATCCCGTGCGCGGTCGCATTGCCTTTCCTACTGGTCAGTTGCCCAAGCGCGGCGTGTGGGTGACCTATCATTATGCTTTTAGCGCCAATATGGGTGGGGGTGAGTACGACCGGCCGCTTTCACGGCCGGTGGCATTCAGCCTCTATTCAGTGACCAAGGACAAACCAGAGGCTGGCACATTCGCGACTATCAACGCTGCATTCAAGAAATGGCGTCAGGACCAACAGGATCTGGGGCCTGAACCCGGTGACCCGACGGAATTGGAAAAATGGCTTGAAGACAAAGAACGACTGCGTGCCGCGGTGATCGAGATCCAGGACAGCGGTGCGTACAGCGAGCCGATTGCGATTGAACTCGAAGCCGGGGAAAGCCTTCAACTACGCGCTGCTAATCGCACACGGCCAGTAATTCGTCTGCTTGATTACATGACTGAGCATCCTGACGCCTTTACGGTTTCCGGCAAGCGAGCAAGCCGTTTCACACTGGATGGAATTTTGGTAACGGGCCGGGGAATGCAGGTTGTGGGTCCCGACCGCAATGAGCCGGAACGTTTTGCTGAAGGTGATTTATGCGACGTCACTTTACGCCATGTGACGCTTGTCCCCGGCTGGGGTATCGAGTGCGACTGCGAACCACGCAGACCCAATGAACCCAGTCTGGAGCTACTTTACACTGGCGCGAAGATCACCATCGAGCACAGCATCATCGGTTCTATCGAAGTGGTAGCTGATGAAGCGCAAACCGACCCGGTGGAAATTGCTATCTCCGACAGTATCGTCGATGCCACAAGCGAAAGCCGCACAGCAATCGGAGCCGCCAATCTGCCACTCGCGTTTGCACAGATAAGTATTTTACGCAGCACAGTGATCGGCGAGGTGAACACCCATGCGATCCTATTGGCTGAGAATACCATTTTCATGAGCCACCTGATGGTCGGGCGGCGTCAGCTCGGCTGCATACGCTATTGCTACGTTACCCAAGGTTCCCGCACGCCGCGCCGACATCGATGTCAGTCTGAAACTGCTGAACAGGCCGCCGAGGAAATGCTGCTCACTGCGCCACGTCAAGTTACCGACCCACCGCTCACAGACGCGATGATAGCAGATGCCCGGCAACTGACGCGCACCCGCGTGCGACCGCGATTCACCAGCACGCGATACGGCACTCCGGCTTATTGTCAGTTGGCTTGCGACTGTGCCACTGAAATCAAACGTGGTGCCGATGATGAATCGGAGATGGGCGCGTTTCACGATCTTTATCAGCCGCAACGAGAGGCAAATCTTCGTGTGCGACTTGAGGAATACACACCGGCGGGAATGGAAGCCGGCATTCTGTTTGTAAATTAGGAGAAATATGATGAAAGGCGATTTCACGCGCGATACCTTTGATGCTGCCAAGCACTTCAGTCGTGTGCTCATGCAACAGGGCAGAGTCCAGGTAGATGCTGACTGGAACGAGCAGACTTCTATACTGCTGCACTATCTTCACACGCTGGCAAAAGACATTCTGGGGCCCTATGCCGGGCCGGCAAATGCCATGGGCTTCGACCTCATTACCAAAGACAATATTGCTAAAATAGATGCCATGGAACCGGATCCTGTCCGGCGCGAAGCCCTGAGAAAAAAGGTGGAAGAAGGGGATGCAGCAATCGGCACGGGCCGATATTACGTGCAGGGTGTGTTGGTAGAGAACCTCCAGGCCATTCTTTACACAGAGCAAACAGGCTACCTGTACTTTCCTGAAGAGATCAAATTAGAAAATCTCAAGAACAAAGCTTTGCTCGCTTACCTTGATGTGTGGGAAAGACACATTACCTACGTCGAGGACGACCATATTCGTGAAGTAGCCTTGGGTGGGCCAGACACGTGCACACGTGCTCAGGTTGTGTGGCAGGTAAAAGCCCTGCTGCGGCCCGAAAACTTCGATCAGGCCTTCGATTGCCAATCACTGGATACACTGCTCTCACGCCAACTTCCAAAGCTTAGGGCACGCGCCCTCCAGGAAAAACCCGTTACAGATTTGTGCGTGATATCTCCCGAATCACGCTACCGCGGTGCCGAAAATCAGCTTTATCGCGTAGAAGTGCATCGTGGAGGTTTTGCTACCGATAACCCTGCCACCTCAGCGACATTCAAATGGTCGCGAGAAAATGGCTCAGTGACATTCCCGATTCTTACGCTCTCCGATACCACAGCAACTCTTGAAAACCTGGGCCGGGATAACTGCCTTGGGCTCAAACAGGGAGACTGGGTAGAAGCCATTGACGATAATGTGGTCATGGGTGGTCAGTCGGGACCCCTTGCTCAAGTGGAGTCTGTCGATCGGGATACGCTTACCGTTACCCTTAAATGGGCTGTGTCACACGGGCCGACCTATGTCGAGACAGACAGCTTAACCAGCCACCCGTTGCTCCGCCGCTGGGATCATCAAGGCGACCCGGATTTGGGTGGTGCGTTGGAGATCAACGATCAGGATAACAGCAACGCAGGACTCGGTATTGGCTGGATTAATCTGGAAGATGGGGTACAGATCTGGTTTAGTAAAGAAGGAGGGGAATACCGCACAGGAGACTACTGGCTCATACCTGCTCGCGTTGCCACTGGTGATGTCGAGTGGCCGAAAGAACCAGGTGCAAATAGCTTGCCGGTAGCCATTGAACCACATGGGCCGCGGCATTACTACGCGCCACTGTTTCTGGAACTTGGCGAAGGCCAGCCAGGGCGGGATTGCCGCTGCGAAATTAATTCGCTTCAGTGTATTCCCTCTTCTTAAATGCAAGAAGGATTTACAAGTATGTAATCTTTCATATAGAGGAATTGCTGTGGCATAATCGTAAGCATGACAGTACAACACTCTAATCAAGCTGGTAAATTAATTCTGGCCGGTGATATCGGCGGTACTAAAACGTTACTTTTGGTGGCGGAAGTCACAGGTAATCAGGTTCGTGTGGTGCATGAGCAACGGTTTAGTAGTGCAGCTTATTCTAGTATTGTTCCCATGGTGCAGGAGCTAATGCAAGCTCTTTCTTCAGTAGAAAATCCCCAACGAAAAATTGACTCAGCTTGTTTTGGTGTGGCTGGCCCGATCAATGGTCGCTTTGCCAAATTAACCAATCTAACCTGGTCTCTGGATGCGGATGAGATCGCTAAAGCCTGTGAGTTTACTAATGTAAAGTTGATCAATGACTTTGAAGCGGTTGGTTATGGCATTGAAGCATTGGATGTGCATGATTTTGTAACGCTTCAACAAGGACATCTGGAAGCCCAAGGGCCGCGTGTTGTACTTGGGGCAGGCACAGGTTTGGGAGTGTGTTTTTTAACCTTGTGCGGTGATCACTATCAGGTTTTTCCTTCAGAAGGCGGTCACGTGGATTTTGCGCCAGCTGATGAACTTGAGTCCACCTTGTTACGCTATTTGCGCAATATTTTCGGACATGTTTCCTATGAGCGTATTTTGTCAGGCTCGGGTTTGGTGGCTATTTATGAATTTTTACTTCAAAACAATGTGAGCCAGCCACCACTTGAGTTGAAACAGGCCATGCAAGCAGGTGATGCAGCCGCTGCGATTGCTGCGTTTGCACTCTCAGGAAAGGACCCGCTGGCATCTGAAGCTTTGGATCTGTTTGTGAAGATTTATGGTGCTCAGGCCGGAAATTTGGCGTTGACACTGTTGACGAAAGGCGGCGTCTACGTAGCGGGCGGTATTGCGCCAAAGATTATTGACAGGATAAAGTCAGGCGGTTTTATGCAGACATTTCTGGATAAAGGACGCTATAAGCAAATGCTTTCCAATATACCAGTGAATGTGATTGTGAATGAAAAAGTGGGATTGCTGGGTGCCGCTTTGGTGGCGAGTCGTTTATAACGCTCGGATTTAGCCGCCCGTCATGGACATGAAACGCACCAGTTTCTGAGGTTGTTCACGGAATTCATGTTTTTCCGGTTTTAAATTAATCGCAGTAAGAATGGCTTCTGTAATTTCCTGATCACTTGCTCCACCACGCAGTAATGTCCGGAAATCAAATTTTTCTTCCTGACCCAGGCACATATATAGCGTGCCATCGACTGATAGTCTCACCCGGTTGCAAGTTTCACAGAAGTGTTGGGAAATGGGCGTAATGAATCCAATGCTGAATTTTCCATCAGGAGATTTCAGGTAGCGTGCTGGCCCGCCGCCGGGGAATACCCCGTCAATCAAACCAAAGCGTTCTTGCAAGCGCTGTTTAATGGGCTGCAAATCCAGAAACTGCGTGTTACGTCCTGTATCACCCATCGGCATGGCTTCGATCATGCGCAGGGTAAAACCATGCTCGATGCAAAACGCCACCATGTCGTCTATTTCATCGTCGTTAGTGCCTTTCATTGCCACCATGTTGATCTTGATGGGCGAAAATCCTGCATCCTTGCCCGCCATTATCCCTTTGATCACTTTATCCAGTACCGGACGTCCGCTGATTTGTTCAACTCGTTCGGGGCGCAAAGAATCCAGGCTGATATTAAGGCGGGTTACTCCGGATTCCTTCAGGGCGACAGCATGTTTATTTAGTTGTGTAGCGTTGGTACTCAGAGAGAGATCTTCAATGCCAGGCAGGGAGCTCAAACGGCTAGTCAGTTCTGTCAGATTACGTCGAAGCAGGGGTTCGCCACCTGTAAGACGGAGACGTTTCAAACCGAGTTTGGCAAATATAGATACCAGTCTCTCAATTTCGTCAAAAGTCAGCCAATGTTCAGGTTCTTCAAAGTCAGTAAAACCTTCCGGCATGCAATAAGTGCAGCGCAGATCACAACGATCCGTCACTGATAAACGCAGGTATTCAATGCGTCTTCCAAAGCGGTCTATCAGATCTTTGTTGTTAATAGTCATGTGGTTAACACCAACATACTGGCCTTTTGCTTGTTTGACTGGAAATTAAGCGTTATATACGTCAGAATATAACACTAATTATGATTCGTTCCAAATATTAGTAAATGGTGATGCGGCTTTCGTTGTGTTTGAAGTCTAGTTGATCAGATCAGAATTGCCTATATCTCTAAGTAGGTAGACCAGAGGGGTAGTAGCGGAAATTGTTTTCTGGCAATACATTGAAAGGTGCAGTTCATTTTTTTATTTCTTCTTAAAATGATATCTCTATGAGTGATGAGTTTAATTTTTTAACGAGCATGTTTGGAATAGCCAATAGATTGCTCTCTGCTTATTTAATGGAAGCAGAAAAATGAAAATATTTGGATTTGCCGGTTTTTCCGGCAGCGGCAAGACGACCTTGATTGAGCAATTGATTCCCGTATTGCTTTCAAAAGGGTTGCGTGTTTCGCTCATCAAGCATGCTCATCATGATTTTGATATTGATCAGCCTGGTAAAGATTCCTACCGACACAGAAAAGCAGGGTGTGCCGAGGTGCTTGTTGCATCTGGGAACCGTTGGGCGTTGATGCATGAATTGAGAGATGAAGCTGAACCTTCTTTGGATGAACTGCTTACCCATTTTTCAAAATGCGACCTGGTTCTGGTAGAAGGTTTTAAAAAAGAACCGATACCAAAACTGGAAATATATCGTGCAGAGAACAATAAGCCGCTACTTTACCCTGAAGATTCACACATTGTAGCGATTGCTACTGATAGTGAAGTCGTTACTGATTTGCCCATATTAGATATAAACCAACCACACATTGTGGCCGATTTTATTTTGAATTATTTGGAATTGAAATGAGCGAGAGTATCCCTACTAAAAGACCTGCCATGTTAAGTATGGACGAGGCATTAAGCTATTTGCTGGCGCAAGCGCGCCCTGTTACCGAAATTGAGCACCTTGAAACCAGAGCAACTTTGGGGCGTGTGCTGGCGCAGGCACAAATTTCCAGTTTACATGTTCCCCCGCTGGATAATAGCGCCATGGATGGTTATGCCATTGCCTGTACTGATTTAGTAATGGATGGTGGAAAATCCCTCCCAATTTCTCAACGTATTCCAGCTGGCACGGTAGGCGAAACCTTAAAAGCAGGCACAGCAGCGCGCATTTTTACCGGCGCGCCCATTCCGCTTGGTGCAGATGCCGTAGTGATGCAGGAAGAGTGCACTGCTGAAGGGGATACAGTCACGATTAACGTAAAGCCAGTCGCGGGTCAGAACATACGGCGCGCAGGGGAAGATATTGCAACGGGTGCAGAAATATTGGCCCCTGGTACGCGCATCCGCCCACAGGAAATGGGGTTGGCGGCTTCTGTTGGTATTGCCAAATTGCCAGTATTTCGAAAATTGCGAGTGGCCATGTTCTTTACCGGAGACGAGATCGTCATGCCAGGTGAATCACTGGCACCCGGCCAAATATATAATTCCAATCGCTTTAGTCTTACCGGGCTTTTGCAGGCACTGGGATGCGAGGTAACAGATTTAGGCATTGTTCCGGATAATTTGGAGGCCACGGTAGAAGTCTTGCAGCAAGCCAGCCAAAATGCCGATCTGGTAGTGACCAGTGGTGGCGTGTCGGTTGGAGAAGAAGATTACGTCAAAGCAGCGGTGGAGCGCTTGGGTAAACTTGAAATGTGGCGTATTGCCATGAAACCGGGTAAGCCACTTGCATACGGAAACGTCAATAAGGCTTCCTTTATTGGGTTGCCTGGCAATCCTGTTTCTGCATTAGTCACATTTTGCCTGTTTGTGCGGCCATTTATCCTGAGTTGCCAGGGTGTGAAAAATGTCATGCCCAGAAGCTGTATGGTACGTGCGGATTTTGAATGGCCTAAGCCAGATAGGCGTCGCGAATTTCTACGGGCTCAGCTATCACAGGCTGAAGATGGTGAAACCACCGCCACTATTTATCCTCATCAGGGCTCGGGTGTGCTTACCTCAACAGTCTGGGCGGATGGCGTGCTGGATATCCCATCAGGTAAAACAGTCGCGCGTGGGGATAGGGTCAAGTTTATTTCATTTTCGGAGATGCTCTACTAATGCTTAAGTTATTATATTTCGCCAGATTACGCGAGACATTCGGCTTGGCAGAAGAAGAGCTGGAATTGCCAGCGCAGGTCATTAACGTTCAAACCTTAACTGAGCTATTACGTCAGCGTGGAGAAGTTTGGGAAGTAGGGTTGGCATCTGGAAAACCTTATCGCGTTGCAGTGAATCAGGAAATGGTAGGGCCAGGCACTATCATTCGTGATGGTGATGAAATCGCTTTCTTTCCGCCTGTCACCGGAGGGTAAGCAGCATGCGTATCCGGGTACAAACAGAAGACTTTGACGTGGGTGCTGAACTCGCTCAATTGCGCGCCGGCAACCCGAAAATAGGCGCGATTGCCAGTTTTGTCGGATTGGTGCGCGACCTGAACGAAAATGCGGAAGTGTCCGAAATGATTCTGGAACACTATCCTGCTATGACACAAAAATCCCTTGAAGGGATAGTCGCAGAGGCTAAAAACCGCTGGGATATCTATGATGCGTTAGTGATACATCGGGTAGGTAAACTTGTCCCAACTGATCAGATTGTGCTGGTTGCCGTAACCAGTTCGCACAGAGGAGAAGCCTTTGCCGCCTGTGAGTTCATCATGGATTATTTAAAAACTCAGGCACCATTCTGGAAAAAAGAACAGACAACTTCAGGTTCACGCTGGGTGGATTCCCGTGAAAGCGATGACAAAGCAGCGCAACGCTGGGAAACGAAAATTGAATCAAAATAAATGAGTAAAATACTTAAACCGACTATACGCATTTTGTTTGGAGATGCCATTTCTATCGGGCCAGGTAAAATCAGTCTGCTACACGCTATTGAACACACCGGTTCCATTTCAGCTGCTGCAAGGGAGATGGGTATGTCTTATCGTCGAGCCTGGTTACTGGTAGATGCGATGAATCATTGTTTTAGAGAACCGTTGGTTGATGCAGCTACGGGCGGCAAAAAAGGCGGAGGTGCAAAGGTAACGGAATTGGGTAAACGTATCATACGAAGCTATCTCGAAATGGAAGCAAAAGCGACAAAATGCGTAGCAAAAGAATTGTCTGAACTTTCATTACTAATGACAGAACAAATACCTGATTCAGGGAGTGGTAATTGATATACATAAAGCAAGGCTTGAGAAAGTTTTTTGCAGGATTTGCACTATCGGTTTTTTTTGCTTCCGCACAGGCAGGGGAAGTGAATGTGGCTGTGGCAGCTAATTTCGCAACAACGCTTGAAAAGCTGACTAAAATATTCGAGGCGGAAAGTGGGCACAAAGTACTGATCAGTTCAGGTTCTACAGGAAAACTGTATGCCCAGATTAAATTGGGTGCGCCTTTCGATGTCATGCTCGCTGCAGATAGCGAAAGACCTCAACGTATGGAGGCAGAAAATCTGGCTGTTGCAGGTAGCCGTTTTACCTATGCAACCGGCCGATTGGTCCTATGGAGTGTGCAGCCCGATAAAGTGGATAAAGAGGGGAGAGTCTTAAGCCAGGATACGTACCGTCACTTAGCAATAGGTAACCCTAAGACAGCCCCCTACGGCACTGCAGCGCGGCAAGTACTGGAAAAAATGGGTCTTTGGGAAAAGATACAGCCACGTCTGGTGCAAGGTGAAGATATCGGTCAGGCTTTTCAGTTTGTGGTGACGGGGAATGCGGAGTTAGGATTTGTTTCTCTGGCTCAGGTTAAATCAGCTGAGTCAAAATATCCAGGTTCATATTGGTTGGTCCCTGATACATTTTACCAGCCTATTACCCAACAAGCAGTGTTGCTTGATCGAGGGCGAAATAATGATGCTGCAATTGCTTTTCTAGGTTTTTTAAAGGGAAAGCCGGCGCAGGCAGTCATTGAAAGTTTCGGCTATAAGTAATGTTCATTGAATCAGCTGATTTGGGTCCGTTATGGCTGACGCTCCGTCTTGCATCAGTGACGACGATTCTGCTGCTGATTGTGGGAACACCATTGGCATGGTGGCTGGCCCGCACAAATTGCCGTTTCAAAGTGGTCATCGAAGCTGTTGTTGCTTTACCTCTTATTCTGCCGCCAACCGTACTCGGGTTTTACCTGTTGATCGCGTTAGGCCCCAATGGGCCCATTGGGGCTTTTTGGCAGAATGTGGGTGGTACGCCACTGGTATTCAGCTTCACGGGTCTGGTGATTGGCTCGGCTATTTATTCCCTGCCTTTTGTAGTGCAACCACTCCAAAGCGCATTTGATAGCCTTGGAAATGGTGTGCTCGAAGCTGCAGCCAGTCTCCGTGCTGGGCCGATTGATCGATTTTTTTCGGTTGTCCTGCCATTGACCAGACCCGGATTTTTAACTGCAATCACCCTCGGATTTGCTCATACAGTGGGTGAGTTTGGTGTGGTGCTGATGATAGGCGGCAACATACCCAATAAAACCAAAGTGATCTCCATTGCTATTTTTGATCACGTCGAAGCCATTGAATACCCACAAGCCCATTTGCTTGCGGGCATATTACTGGTATTTGCGTTTGTGGTATTGCTGGCAGTGTATGCAGTAAATAAACATTACCGGTTAGCGCGTACATGAGTTCAATACGCGCACGGTTCACTTTGTCACGCAGTGAATTCTGTCTGGAAACTGATTTTGAAATCCCTGGTAAAGGCGTAACAGCACTATTTGGTCAATCAGGCTCAGGTAAAACCACCCTGTTACGTTGCCTTGCAGGATTGGAGAGAGCAAAAGACGGTTTGGTGGTGGTTAACGGGGAATGCTGGCAGGATGAATCAAATAAGCTGTTTCTGCCTATTTATCAACGTTCACTGGGATATGTATTTCAGGATGCGCGATTGTTTCCTCATTTGAATGTGCAACGGAACCTCGAATATGGCTGGAAAAGAATCTTGCCTGGGCAGCGAAGGGTTATTTACAAAAATGTTGTGGAATGGTTAGGGCTGGAACATTTGCTTAAACGTACACCTGAAAAACTATCGGGTGGTGAAAAACAGCGTGTTTCCATTGCCAGAGCGTTATTAACCAGCCCCCAGTTATTGATTATGGACGAACCTCTGGCTTCGCTGGATAGTGTAGCAAAGGCGGAAATTTTGCCCTATCTGGAAAAATTGCATCAAACACTTTCCATACCGGTGCTTTATGTCAGCCATTCACTGGAGGAAGTGGCTAGGTTAGCGGATTTCATGCTGTTATTGAAAAGTGGAAAACTTATAGCCTCAGGTAAAACCACGGAAGTCATGACTCGATTGGATCTTCCTTTATCGCATCTTGATGAAGCTTGCGCATCTATTAATACCACGGTTGTGGGGCACGATGAGACCTATAATTTGACCAATGTTG
Organism: Sulfurirhabdus autotrophica; assembly: GCF_004346685.1. Lineage (NCBI taxonomy): Bacteria > Pseudomonadati > Pseudomonadota > Betaproteobacteria > Nitrosomonadales > Sulfuricellaceae > Sulfurirhabdus > Sulfurirhabdus autotrophica. The sequence continues at coordinate 85,647 of NZ_SMCO01000006.1, read as the reverse complement.
AATTTTCAGGAGGAACTATCAGCGTATCTAGACTGACTAAAAAAACAGGGGACTCCGTACGAGTTCAAATTTTGGCAAAAGATGTCAGTTTGACGATGGTTAAACCACAACAAACGAGTATCTTGAATGTATTTGAAGCGTGTATTATAGAAATTTCTGACGATAATTCGTCAAAAGTGTTGATAAAGTTAACAGTTGGAAAAGATCTGTTGCTTGCAAGAATAACCAGAAAATCTTTAATATTGTTGGGATTAAGCCCCGGCCAGAAAATTTTTGCACAAGTTAAAAGCGTGGCTTTACTCTCATAAATCCAGATAGATTTTGTAACAATTTTTTAAATATTAAAATTTCAGGTGAAAAATGAATTTATTGCGTCTATTTAGAACAGGTTTTTTTATTGCTTCTGTGTTTTTGATCCAGAACGCACACGCTGCGGATGCTCACATGGCCCTCTATTCTACTAAGGGTACTTTTGAAGATGTGAAAGACAATGTGGTATTTGCGATTAACGGCCTTGGCCTGGTAATCAATAACACTTCCCACGTGGGTGAAATGCTGGAAAGAACAGGAAAGGACTTGGGCATAGGTGAACCTATTTATCTCAAAGCGGAAGCACTGGAGTTCTGTAGTGCGACTATATCCAGAAATATGATGGAAGCAGATCCCAAAAATATTGTTTTTTGTCCCTTTATTATCACCATTTACGTGTTGCCTAAAGAGCCTGAGAAAGTTTACATTGCGTACCGCAAGCCTGAAATTGTTGGGTCTCCCCAATCTAAAAAAGCACTGAAAGCTGTGGATCAGCTTTTGAAAGGTATTGTGAGTGAAGCGTTGAAGTAAAATGAAGGGGCAGTAGAATTTTCATTTAGCTATTTTTGATTAATTTGGAGGAGTACCCCCACCATTTTTGAGAGGCTGGGGTATACAGTCATGTTAATCAGTAAAGCTTTATTTTGTTGGCCAAACCGTTTGATGGCTATTGTTTTGTAGTAACAAACAAATCAGCTGTTTGGCGCGCTCCTTGAGTCATGTCGGTTCTACCGGCTAGCGCATTTGCAGCCGGTCCAAAAAATGAGCCATTAACGGTTCCCGTTACACCTGCAGTAGTAGATGCACCTTGAATACTGGCACCAGAAATTGAGCCGCTGGCATTAAACGCAATTCCACTACCTCCAGTCCATTGTCCACTCCATGAACTGCTTCCAAAGTTCACTGCAACATTCACATTGGAACCAAGAACTGAACTGCCAGCATAATTAGCAGTCAAGTTAGCGGTACGTAAAGTATCGATCGTGGAAACGGGTGTTGAATAACCCGTTATATAATATCCGAGCGTTTGGCTGGATTTTGCTGGCGTCTCCATTACCCAAGTACATTTGCCTCTGCAAACGGTAGGTTGTGTGGAGTCAGCGGTAACTTCAGTTTTGCTGAGCACATAAGGATTGCCTAACTCATCTTTACCTACAAAGTAACCTGTTGCCGGTGTATATTCGTTTTTGCCAAGTTTGGCAACGGATACATATTCAGATAGCTTTGGAGATACTTCTATCCATGCACTTTTTGTATTGGTATATGCGGAACCTTGATAAGGCGTGCCGGGTGTAGGGACGCCAGTGAAATAAGTTCCACTCAGAGGCCCTGAGTCAGGGAAATTAGGTACCGGTTTACCTGTGTCCGGGTCAATATGCCAACTTACATTCCATTGCCCCTCATTATTTACTAGCGGTCCAAAGCTTGAGTTTACACCGATTGTTCCGGGGTAGAACGGTGTAATACTACTGTCTTGTGATTCTGAATATTGACTTCCATTGCTGTAAATGCCAAATGCCACAAGCTTTGGCTGATCAGGATTAATTGGAGTAGGGGTGGGGGTGTATGGGTCTGTAATGGTTTGAGGCAGAAATCCAACGACTGAACCAGCTGCCGGTTGGGCAAATTCTGACCAAGGACCCCATTCTCCTGCCGAATCATCAGCTATATGAATTTCACTATAAGAAACAGTGTCTTCCCAGTTCTTCTCATGGAGTTCCCAATCATTCTTGTTAGCCGCCGATGAGACATTTGCAATAAAAGAAATTGCGATGCCAAGCGCCATAGTTGTAAGCCGGTTTTTCATGGTGAGCCTCTTAATAAATATGTTTAAAATATCTTATTCTAATTATAGACAATGATTCACTATATTGTTCATTAAGCAAAAAATGTGCCAATTTGTAACTTGTTGAAATTGAAATAACAGGATTTCAATTTCTTTTATTTTGTAAAATTTTTCGACAATTTGTTTGATCTTCAATAAAGCTAATATTCCATTTAAAAATAAAATTTCAGTTTGTTAACATTATCATTTTATTATAACAAATCATAAAGGTAATTGATTTAAGCAATAAGTTTATGATTAAAATTTATCAAAAATATGCATTTACTTCTAATGGGTTTTCATTGACCCATGTTGAACAAATAATGAAATTTGTCGAATATTTTAACTTTTGAAATTAATTGTTAAATGATCTATGCCTAATACAAATTATATGTGATTGTTATTATGAATATTAAGTGTACAAGTTGAATGCTTGGTATGATTTTTGCTTTTAATTCTGATTGCGGAAAGGCGTATATAATTAATAAAAATGTACGGACATGATGAAAAGTAAAATAATTATTAAGAGGAGTTGAATGTGATGATAGATGCTCAAATTAAGAGATGCTGTCTGCCAAAAATGAAATATCTAGTAATGGCAATCGTGTTGCTAGGATCGACGTCAGCTAATGCAGCGATAGTTGATCAAGTTGCAGGCTTAACTACTTTTGTTACTACTGGTGCGGATATGACTGGTATGACCGTGCATGCTTATTTTGAAAATGGTATAGATCAGTTGCAAGCATGGAGTAGCTATGGAGGTACGTCAGGAGGCGTAGCTGGTACATCATGGGGTCTTTCAGTAACTGGAGATACTTATGTCAATGAATGGTCGTTCACCAATACGACAGGTTCAAAATTGACAAAACTGGAGTTGGATGGCACAAACGGTTCTACAGTTTTTGATACTGATTTTGGTGGTTTGGTGGGTACTTCAAACTCGTCATTTGGTGGAGACTTTTGGTCTGTTACTAGCGGCTATACTTATTCTTATGCTAACGCGGTTGGCATTGGCGGCGCAGCACCAGTAGGCGATATTTATCATAAGTTAAATGTTAATTTCGCATCTGGTATTGCTGGTAACTGGACCTTTGCTCAAGATACAGATACGGTAAGCGCAGTACCTGTGCCAGCAGCAGTTTGGCTGCTTGGATCTGGATTGTTGGGGATGGCAGGGTTTGCCAGAAAATCTTCTTAGTTTAATAGTTGTATTCCAGAAGTTTTGTGCTTGATCTTAACCGGGGCAATTATCCTTTTTTGTTGGATAAAATGAAAAGGATAATTGTCCGGTTTTTTTGATTTCGGGGAAGGTGAAAACCAGTTATAGCAGACGCTTATATAATTTATTAAAAAAGGGTAATTGGAATTCAATTTATTTTGCTCCTATACTCTCCATTGGTCCCAATCCTTTCTGGTATCACGACATTACACATTTCTTAATTGGCATAGTTTTAGTTTTCTAAATTAAAGGTGGGTTATCAGCTACAGAATTTTCTGTAGTTGCCGATAACAGCATAACGCTCATTGATTAAGGGATGTTTATTATGCAGAAATTACTGTTTATAGCTATTGGTTTGTTATTCGTAGCAAATGTTGCTTCTGCTAACACTTCTCAAGCGCGTCCACTGACCAGTGTTGCAGCAAACTCCTTTCTTCAGATGCAGCAAGATGCTCAAAAATTGTATGTGGCAGGTGTGATGGACGGTTTTACTTATGTAACTTATGGTCATCACATTGCTAATCACGATGCGGTAGTGAAATGTCTGCAAAGCAAAGATATTAACAATCTGACCCATGATGTGGTGGACTGGTTGAAGCAGCATCCTGCTTTTAATGAGGGATTAAGTTCTGCTGTTGTACAGGCTATGAGTAGCTTTTGTGCATGAAACTGCAGAGGTGTACGTGAGTTAATTTGGCATAATATGGCTCAGCAAAGCATAAAAAAGGCATCTTTAAGATGCCTTTTTTAATTGAAGATCAAGAAAGCTTAAAACGTACGTGCAAGATTAATTTGTGCAATATCACGTTTATAGGTGTAAATATCAATATGGGAGTTTGAATTGTTTCTGATGAATGTATAGCTACCATTTAGCTTCCAGTTCGCCATAACACCAGTTTTGTAGAGATGGTTAAACCCGATTTCGTAGCGATCTTCAGTTTCATCACGTTTCAGATTGTAAATGGGTTCATAGCCATCATAGGTACTATTTCTCTGGCTAATTCGACCGTAAACGGAACCATTTTCCCAAGCAACTCTGTTGGCGCCGATAAATACCTCGTTTCCATGGTTGCTGAATCTGCCATCTGGGTTGTTTTTTGCATGTTCAGTAAATAAGTGCAACCCCCCTTGTAATGCTAGCTTACCAGCACTGAAAACCTTGCCAACGCTGCCACCTAATGAGTAGTAGATGCTGTTTCTTTCGCTATCTACCGCTCTGAAAAATTCACGATTTTGTATTAACGCATCCGCGGTAACTTCACCATCCTTTATCTCCCAAGTAAAAGTAGGTGCTAGAGAGGTAAAGTTTGCAAGGTGCTCATTGCCGTATCGTATGTAATCGAACTGACCGGTGATGGCTGTCCGAAAATATCCAGGCACAAGCCAACCTGGGCCAGTTGATAGGGAAGCAATATCCAGATCGTATGGATTCTCTTTAAAATAATCTTTACGGTAAATGTTTGCTTGAGTTTGCCAGATAAAACGGGCGGCTTTTTCGCCTAATTGAACAGGCGTAGGTGATTGATATCGGTGTGATATGCCAGCTGTTAATACATAGGCATCGTCACTTCTAGTGCGTGATTGATCAGTTAACACAAGCCCGCCAGGCAACACGTCGCTGGAAGGTCCTGCGTTGACATTCGTGTCGCGCATCAGACCAAGGGAAACAGATTGTTCCCAAATGTTACGTTTAGCAGTGAAATCTTGTTGATCTGCTTTGACTTGCGTTAAAAATGAAAGCACCGCTAGTCTGACGTTTTCAGGTGTTTTAGGGTCATCCAGCACCATTTGTGCCTGACGTGTAGCTTCTTCAAAATTGAGTGTTTTGTAGTAAGACAGGGCAAGCTCAAGGCGAACACGGTTCAGGGTGGGTTGATTGCTTAGTACGGTTTGGAATGCTTCTATCGAAGTAAATAAATTACCTTGAAGTCGTTGATAGATGCCTTCTTTAAATAATTTGTCCTGTTCTTGGTCGACATCGGCAGATGAGGCGGTTGTCGAAACAGATGCGGTAACACAAAGCAATGCAATCGAAATTAGTGATTTTTTAAAAGGGAATTCAGATTGTATTTGATTATTTGTATGCAAAGCCGTGTCCTCTTGAGATTTATAGTGCCATAAAGAGATGATCTTATTTAATATAGCTTTTTTAATCAATCATCAAAAAATTTGTGAATTTATTGTGCCATAAGACTCAACATATTGAAAGAAATTAGAATTTTAAGAATTTAAATTTAAGGTTGGTGGTTTTGTAAGAATTTCCGACAAAATTTTTTGAGTACCCCGATATTTTTTCCGTATTTATTTTGTGAAAATTATAGCCATGTGTGTCATGGCCCTATATAAATGTTGATTATTAATTTACTATCCTGGCAGATTGAGTGGCATAAGTTGTGTAAAATTTCCCGACATTTTACATCATTGTTAATATTGTCTCTGCTTTTAACTCATTTATGGATGGTTAGTTTTTTATAATTTCTTGGTAATGGTCAGACACTTTTATTTTAAAAATGAACAATATTTATAGGCTTTTTCCTCTTGTTTGGTTTGTTCTGTTGTGAAAGGAGTCATTAACTCCTTTTTAATTTTGAGTATTCTGTTATGGAATGCTCAGTTGTTATTTGCGCAAGAGTTTGTTGGCCAAAGTAAGGCAGGTACTTTGCTTTTTGGTTATAAAGAATCGGAGCATGTAAATCTTGGTTTATTTCCCCAATGGGTTAGTGTGCTTAAACGACATGCAGCAGATGATTTGAAAGATAAAGATTGTGATAGCCCCAAGTTTAATCTTTGTCATATGCGTGAGTGGCAACATTTCTTGTCGGGATTGAATGGGAAATCCCCAATGGAGCAAATTGTTGCGGTGAATAAGTATGGGAATAATAAGAGTTATGTACTTGATATCGACAATTATGGGGTAAATGATTACTGGGCAATACCTCGGGAATTCCTCTACAACAATGGTGATTGTGAAGACTTTGCTATTTTCAAATATATGTCTTTGCGCCAACTGGGTTTTAGTGCGGATACTATTCGTGTTGTGGTGTTGCAGGATACAAACTTGAGAATTCCTCATGCCATTCTGGCAGTATATCTTAATGGAGATGCGCTGGTTTTGGATAATCAGGCACAGGAAGTTATTTCACAGAAACAGATTGCGCACTACATTCCTATTTACTCGGTAAATGAAAAACATTGGTGGATGCATACGCCGTGAGTATCTACTTTGCAGATTCGGGATTGTAAGGTGTGCTGTAAGGTTCTATTATTGCCAGTAGTCTTGTTAGCTTTACGAATTTTTTAGATGTCAGTCGCTTTATTGAAAACAACAAAATACTCTTATCATTGATGAAATCTTCCATTTTTAAAAAATCTCCTTCTCTGGTCGCCAGCATTCTGCTGGCACTGTTGCTGGCTATGGGTATTTGGCTCATTTTCGCTTATGCGGCAAAGGAGCGCGGTCGTGATCTGCAGCAGTGGCAAGTATATTTAGGGCTTATAGCAGACAGCCGTTATGATGCTGTGGATAAATGGTTAGAGGGGCAGTCGGGTGCTTTGCGAGAGTTATCGGAAAACGGCTCTCTTCAATTGTATTTGATGCAGCTTTCTTCCCGTGAGCAGCAAAGTCAAAATGGCGTCGAACCAGCTCAACTTTCTTACATACGTAATTTGTTATTTGCTACCGCTGAACGAACTGGTTTTGTCGCGAAATCCAATCTGGATAGCATTCGTGCAAATTTGCCAAGTCAGGCAGATGTGGGACTAATGTTGTTGGATCAGGATGGCAAGTTGCTGCTGGCAACAGCTGGTGCCAGGCTTGATCCGGTTTTGGCAAACCAGGCTGCAAAGGTACTTAAATCAAAACAACCAGCAGTTCAGGATTTGTATCTTGGTGCATCTAATCAGCCTATTATAGGTTTTTTAATGCCAGTATTCCCTCTGCAGGTTGCAAAGGGTGACGCTAAACCAATAGCAGTGTTGGTAGGGGTGAAACGGGCAGATGAAGTGTTATATCCATTGCTCACCCGACAGATTCGAACGACGCAAACCGATGAAACGCTACTGGTGCGTCGTGAAGGGGATACCGCTGTTTATTTGTCGCCACTTTCGGATAATAGTGCACCACTTAAAAAAAGACTGTCTTTGGATAGCCCCGGCCTGGCCGCAGCCTTTGCTATTAAACATCCCGGAGAATTTGGTCAATTAAGAGATTACCGTGGTGTTGAGGTGTTAGTGACCAGTCGTGCTTTTGCTCAGACACCGTGGGTTTTGGTGCAGAAAGTGGATGCCAAGGAAGCGCTAAAAGAGTCCGATGCGCACCAGCGATTTTTGTTGACGGGATTCATGCTGGCAATGTTATTTATTGCGGCAGCGCTCGTCGCTGCGTGGCGGCATGGGAGCAGTTTAAGGGAGCGCCACACAGCTGCTCAACTTCGCCAGAAGTCCCATGAATTAAAAGCACAGTCGGCACTTTTGCACACAATTACCGATAATATTGAAGATTTTATTTACATTGTGGATAAGGATCAACAATTTGCATATGCAAATAAGACGCTGACAGCGGCTTGGGGACTGACGCCTAAAGATTTTATAGGCAAGACGCTTTCCAGCGTATTAGGTCCCAATGTTGCTCAGACCATTTGGACGCTGGCAGATGGTGCGCTTTCCGAGAATACCCCTAAGCAGGCCGCAGAGAGACTTGAATTGCGAAAAGGTGCATCCGGTATTTATCATTCCGTCGCAATTCCATTGCAGACTGGTTTGCAAAATTCAAAAAATGCGTTGGTTGTTTCTCATGATATTACGGCTCTTCAGGCAGACCAGGCACGTCATGAACTGTTGATGCGTCAATTGCTGACCACTTTAATGAGAGCAGTGGATCTGCATGATCCATTTACGGCTAATCACTCAAGTAAAACGACGCAAGTTGCATTGGCTATTGGCAAAGGGATGAATCTCGAAAAGGCTGATCTGGAAACCCTTGAGATGGCTGCCAATCTTGCAAACGTCGGAAAGCTGTTTGTAGCTAAAGAGGTTTTGACTAAAACAGATTCCCTGACGGACGAAGAACAGCAGGCGCTGCAAAAGCACGTTCAATATTCGGTTGAAATTTTATCAGGTATGGAATTTCCCGGGCCGGTACTGGAAACGATTGCGCAAAAACAGGAATATATTGATGGCAGTGGTTATCCCAAAGGCTTGAATGGTGAACACATGTTACTAACTGCAAAAATTCTCGGAGTTGCAAATGCTTTTGTGGCGATGCTTAATGCCCGTGCGTACCGTGAAGGCATGGGTGTGGAAGAAGTGTTGGATCAATTGTTGTCTGAATCTAAATCCCGTTATGATCGTCAGGTTGTTGCTGCGCTTTTTAATGTGGCAGAAAATCATCCCGAGTGGATATCGTAAGTACTCGAATTGTTGTATGTGAATTACGGTAACATTTTGAGATAATAGTTTTTTTGTTCTGATGCGGTTTCCAGGCTCGACTTGGTTGTAGTCTGAACGTTTACTGAGGCTTCTGAATGGGGTTGTACGCTTTACTGGCGGTAGGGATAGGTGCGGCTTTCGGAGCTTGGCTTAGATGGTGGCTGGGTATGCTGTTTAATCCGTTGTTTCCCACTATGCCCTTAGGGACGTTGGCAGCAAATTTGCTGGGAGGGTATCTGGTGGGCATGGCAATTGCCTATTTCAGTCATCACACAAGTCTGCCTCCAGAGGTAAGATTATTTATCATTACCGGTTTTCTGGGTGGACTGACTACTTTTTCTACCTTTTCTGCCGAGATAGTCACGTTGATCAGCCGTGAGCAATTGGCCTGGGCTGTGCTTGCCGCTTCGGCGCATTTATTTGGATCGCTCAGTATGACTGCACTGGGTATTTGGAGCGTTAAGCTCCTTAAATTGTAAGGGTGCATCATGGAAGGCATTTTTCTTAAAATCTATATGTCTGAAAACCAAAAGCATGATGGAGAATTGCTTTATGAATGGCTTTTGGAACTGGCGAAGAAAATGGGCATTCAGGGTGGGTCTGCTTTTCGTGCAATTTCAGGTTTTGGTCGCCATGGTATTTTGCATGAGGAGGGCTTTTTTGAGTTGGCAGGTAAACAGCCTGTAGAGGTGAAATTTGCTCTTTCCGAAAGTGAGGCAGATCAGCTGATTGCAAAACTGAATTCAGAAAGTCTTACGTTGTTTTATGTGAAAGTAAATGCTGAGTATGGCGTGACAGGCAAATAAGCTGTTGAAACCGTTGTCTGCCGTCACATTGCATCTTGAATCTTGTCCACTCCCCTGCGTCGTTTTTCCGTTTGTTATATGAATATTTCTGATCAATTGCTGCTGTTTGTGGCCTCTTTTCTGGCCAATTGGTTTTCTGCATTATCGGGTGGCGGAGCAGGGTTGATCCAGTTTCCTATGCTGATTTTTCTGGGGTTGCCATTTGGTGTCGCCCTTGCTACCCATAAAGTGGCGAGCGTAGCACTGGGCTTGGGTGCGACTGTAAGGCATTTGAATGAGAATACGCTGGACAGGCGATTTTCCCTGATTATTCTTGGTGCAGGTCTTCCCGGTGTTGTGCTTGGGGCAAGCGTGATACTGAAAATCCCTCCCAGCTATGCCCAGTTTGCCTTGGGGGTACTCACCATGGGGTTGGGTATTTATTCAGTGTTCAAGCCACAATTGGGCTTGGAGCATTCACCCAGGAACAGAGAAGGCAGGGCGCTGATTGGCGGTATAGCAGGGTTGTTTTTTATCGGTTTTTTGAATGGCTCGATTACTTCCGGTACCGGCCTTTTTTTGACGATGTGGCTGATTCATCGTTTTGGTTTGGACTATAAGCGTGCTGTTGCCTATACACTGATTTTATGCGGGTTATTCTGGAATGGTACGGGCGCGATTGTGCTTGGCATGATTGGGAAAATCGCGTGGGACTGGATGCCTGCACTCTTGCTGGGTTCGGTGACTGGAGGGTATTTAGGTAGCCATTTTGCTATCACGAAGGGTAATCAGTTTATTAAGAGGGCATTTGAAATTATTACCATCTTGATTGGACTGAAGCTGATTATTGCTTAGCAGTGAAGTGAATATGAATAGTGATTTAGCTATTCTTACCGTAGACCCAATTATTCAAGAGGTGTTTTGCTTCATCAATGACTTCTGAGGCGGTTAGCCCGATTGGTCCAAATCCACGACTGACTAGTTTATCTGCGGCAGCACCATGCAGGTATACGCTGAGTAAAGTAGCCTGTTTTGGTTTGAGTTTTTGAGCAATCAGGGCTCCAATCATGCCAGATAATACGTCTCCCATTCCAGCGCTGCTTAATCCTGGGTTCCCTGTGGGATTGATGTACCAAGTCTCGTCAGTGAAAGCGCAAATACTGCCAGCCCCTTTTAGAACAACAATACTATTTTGTCGGCTGGCGATAACCAAGGCAGAACCAATACGGTCTTGCTGAATTTCGTGATTGCTGCAGCCGAGCAGCCTGCCGGCCTCTGCGGGATGGGGAGTGAGAATGCTCGCACTCTTTCTATTTTGCAATTGGCTGGCTAAATCCGGGTGTACGGCGATTAAATTCAGCGCATCAGCATCCAGAATAAGTGGTAAGTCGCTGGAGATGGCATTCTGTAGCAGTGCCAAAGCCCTATCAGACTGGCCCAGTCCCGGCCCCGCAACCAGACAGGAAATGCCTTCGATCTCCAATAGTTGCTCAGGGGCGCACAGCATTAGTTCAGGTTGTTGAATATCGACAGCAGGAGCTGAATCAGCCAGCATGCCAATATAAACAAGGCCTGCACCACATTTCAGAGCGGCTCTTCCTGCTAGCAAAGCCGCTCCTGTCATCGTGTTGGCTCCTCCCAAAATGCCTACACTACCGAGCATGCCTTTGTGGCTGTTGAGAGGGCGCGGTTTCAGTGCGGAAATGACCTGCTTCTGGGTCAGTAAGTTTCCTTTTGATGGTGGTAAGGTTTCTGGCTCAATGCCCAGTTGGTCCAGGTGAATTTCTCCGCAATAATCCGGACCGTAAGCGGTCAATAGTCCAGGCTTTAATGCTAAGAAAGTAAGCGTGTGAGTTGCGCGTATTGCAGCGCGAAATGGCTGGCCAGAATCGCTGTCCAAACCGCTGGGTATGTCTAGTGCCAGAACGGGTAACTGCATCTGATTGACTCTTTTTACCAGATCCAGATAGCGTTTATCCAGATCCCGCGCAAGTCCGATACCAAACAGGCCATCAACGACCCAATCCCATTGAACGTTGTCAGGAATGGAATCGTGAATCGTACCACCAGCATCTTTCCATGATTGAAGGGATTTTGCCGCATCTGGAGGGAGTTTCTCTGCGTTGCCGGTGAATACAACAGTTACCTGATAAAACCAGGATTTAAGATACCTGGCAGCAACCAGTGCATCTCCACCGTTGTTCCCCGGCCCGACCAGAATCAAAACAACCGGTTTATCAATAAATAATTCAAGTCCAAACTCGGCTGCAGCTAAACCTGCTTTTTCCATCAGGCCAAGCGGCGTGGGTTGTTTGGCTAAAGTTTCTTCGATTAATTTGATTTCTTGTGCACGGTAGATTGGGGAAGGGAGCAGTGAGGATAATGTGTTCATGTTTTAAATGGGTTCCATTGAAACGAATATCGGGTTAGTAGACTATAATGATAGTGTAAATCCATAACCTGTAGAAAGGGGGTGTGAAATGTTAACCGATCGCGTTAATCCTTCTGGTTCACCCATCACTTCTTGTGATAGTGATGAAGTTTGTGAAGTGCTTTCCTGCGAGGTATGTTTAATCGAGGTGCCGGCAGATATCTCTGCAAGCTTTGAAGGCCCTGATTATGTACATCATTTTTGCGGACTGGATTGTCTGGATAAATGGAGAAAGCAGGTCAAGGAAAACATGGCTTAAAATCGGAAATAATATTTTATTTCAGGTTCGTGTTAAATTAAATGGCTTCATGCTTTACCATCATGAGTCTGCCTTACCCTTAAAATACCATCTGATAATTGCAACAGGCATTATCAGGTTGCCTCCCAATTGAACAGGTTTTTAGGGTAAAATTCTACTTTTTTCGGTTCCTCATCCGGGTATCTCATGTCTCAGTTGATCAAACTTCGCGGCCGCAATGCCTTATCTTCTTTTCGTCTTGAAAAATTGATGTCAGTGCTTTCTCTCAACGCACCCAACATCTCTCGTGTACATGCAGAATATTGGTATTTTGCTTCGGTTGAGCGAAGCTTAAGCCAAAGTGAGCGTTTGACCCTTGAAAAGATACTGACTTATGGGCCTGCAGATCAAGTTGAAGAGCCAGCTGGAGAGCATATTCTTGTTGTTCCCCGATTTGGTACTATTTCTCCCTGGTCTAGTAAAGCGACAGACATTGCGCGGCACTGCGGTTTGGAAGCCATTGAACGTATTGAGCGGGGTGTGGCTTTTTATGTGCAAACCGGAAATGGCCAACCTCTTTCCGCTCAAGACAAGGCCGTGTTGTTGCCGCTGATCCATGATCGTATGACAGAAATCGCCTTGAGCGATATGGATGAAATTAGTCGTTTGTTTGAGCATTGTCAGCCAGTACCGCTGAACACGGTTGATATTCTGGGTGGTGGAACAGAAGCCTTGGTCGAAGCAAACAAAGAGCTGGGCCTTGCATTATCGCAAGATGAAATAGATTATCTGGTACAAAATTTCACTCGCATTAGCCGTAATCCTACTGATGTAGAGCTCATGATGTTTGCTCAGGCCAATTCAGAACATTGCCGCCATAAGATATTTAATGCTGATTGGGTAATCGATGGTGAGCAGCAGGAACATTCCCTGTTCGGTATGATCCGCAATACCCATGCCTTGCATCCGAAAGGTACGGTAGTCGCTTATTCTGATAACTCTTCAGTGATTGAAGGGGCGGAAATAGACCGTTTTTACCCTGCATCTGTAGATCATAAATATGGTTATGTGAAAGACATGACTCATATTCTGATGAAAGTGGAAACGCATAATCATCCTACGGCCATTTCGCCATTTCCAGGAGCGGCAACCGGTTCGGGAGGAGAGATTCGTGACGAGGGTGCGACAGGCACTGGCTCAAAGCCAAAAGCAGGGTTGGGTGGTTTTTCTGTTTCTAACCTTAATATTCCGGATTTTCAACAACCTTGGGAAGCCTATCAGGATAAATTGGGTAGCGCATATGGAAAGCCTTCACGTATTGCTTCTGCATTGCAAATCATGCTGGAAGGGCCAATTGGTGCTGCTGCATTCAATAATGAATTTGGCCGCCCCAATTTAGCAGGCTATTTCAGAACCTACGAAGAGGAAGTGGCCGGAGAAATGCGTGGCTACCACAAGCCCATCATGCTGGCGGGGGGTGTAGGGAATATTTCTGACGGGCATGCATTCAAATATGAATTTGCTGCTGGTACCTTGCTGATTCAGTTGGGTGGGCCGGGCATGCTGATTGGTTTGGGTGGTGGGGCGGCTTCAAGTATGGATACCGGTTCCAATGCCGAAAATCTGGATTTTGATTCAGTTCAGCGCGGCAATCCTGAAATGCAACGCAGAGCCCAGGAAGTGATTGACCGTTGCTGGCAGATGGCAGAAGCAAACCCTATTCTTTCTATTCACGATGTCGGTGCGGGCGGTATTTCCAATGCACTACCTGAATTGGTGCATGGCGCAGGCAAGGGTGGTCATTTTCAGTTGCGCGATGTGCCGAATGAAGAGCCCGGCATGTCGCCCATGCAAATTTGGAGCAATGAATCACAAGAGCGATATGTACTGGCAATAGCGCCTGAAAGTCTCGATCTGTTTAAACAGATGTGCGAACGCGAACGCTGCCCTTTTGCCGTGATCGGGCATGCCACGGATGATAATCAGCTGGTCGTTGCAGATAGCCATTATGGTAACAACCCTGTTGCAATGGATTTGTCCGTACTATTAGGCAAACCACCGAAAATGACCCGTAATGTGACTCATGTTCGAAGAGGTATTGCACCTGTCAGTTTTGCCGGGATAGATCTGGTTGAGGCTGTTTATCGCGTCATGATGCTGCCTGTCGTGGCTAACAAAACCTTTTTGATCAGTATCGGTGATCGCACTGTGGGGGGTATGACGGCCCGAGACCAAATGGTGGGGCCATGGCAAATTCCGGTAGCGGATGTTGCTGTCACTACTATGGGTTACCACACCAATCAGGGTGAGGTCTTTGCAATGGGTGAACGCGCCCCAGTAGCGCTGATTAACCCGGCTGCATCCGGACGTATGGCGATTGGCGAAGCGATCACCAATATCGCTGCGGCACTGATAGATGACATCAGCGACATTAAACTTTCGGCTAACTGGATGGCGCCGGCGGGGCATCCCGGCGAAGATGCGGCTTTGTTCGACACGGTTAAAGCAGTGGGGATGGAGTTGTGTCCGAAACTGGGTATCAGTATACCCGTGGGTAAAGATTCCATGTCCATGAAAACCGCCTGGAATGAAGGTGACACCAAAAAAGAAGTGACCGCGCCACTCTCCTTGATTATTTCCGCATTTGCGCCAACGACGGACGCACGCAAAACACTGACCCCTCAATTGCGTACTGATTTGGGAGATACCGATTTAATTCTGATTGATCTGGGATCCGGACGGAATCGTCTTGGTGGCTCTGCGTTTGCTCAGGTATACAAACAAACTGGAAACATCGCTCCAGATGTCACCAGCCCGGAAAAACTCAAAGCGTTTTTCAGTGCAGTCCAGCAACTGAATCGCGATGGCAAAATTCTGGCTTATCATGATCGTTCGGATGGCGGTTTGTTCGTCACATTATGTGAAATGGCATTTGCCGGGCATGTGGGGTTGACTGTAGATGTGGATGAACTCTGCTATGAGCAGCTTCGTACAGATGTTGAACGACGTGGCAAGGCCGAAATTAGCGTGCCGGCGGGTAAATACTCGGAACATATTTTCGATGTTTTATTTAACGAAGAACTGGGTGCAGTCTTACAAGTAAAGCGTAGCGATACACCCACAGTAATGGAAGCATTCTTTAGCGCTGATCTACGCAGCGAACTTCATGTATTTGGGTCGCTGAATAAAGAGGACAAGATCAAGGTAATGCGCAATGAATCCGAGATTCTTTCAGGAAATCGGGTTGACTTGCAACGCGCCTGGTCTGAAACCACTTATCAAATGCAGAAACTCCGTGATAATCCGGAATGCGCACAACAAGAATATGACCGGATTTTAGATGCAACTGATCCAGGTTTACATGCAAATTTGAGTTTTGACATCAATGAAGACATTGCAGCCCCTTTTATTCATTCGGCAATACGCCCGCGTATGGCAATCCTGCGGGAGCAGGGTGTCAATGGCCAAGTTGAAATGGCTGCCGCATTTGATCGCGCTGGTTTCGAAGCGGTGGATGTGCATATGAGCGATATTATTGCGGGACGCGTCACATTGAAGGATTTTAAAGGGTTTGTGGCTTGTGGCGGCTTCTCTTATGGGGATGTTTTGGGTGCTGGAGAAGGATGGGCAAAATCCATTCTGTTCAATGCTAAAGCTCGCGTGGAATTTGAAGCATTTTTCAAGCGGAATGATTCGTTTGCCCTGGGCGTATGTAATGGTTGTCAAATGATGAGCAACTTGCATGAGATAATTCCTGGTGCAGAGAGCTGGCCACATTTTGTACGCAATAAATCGGAGCAGTTCGAAGCCCGTTATGTCATGGTAGAAATACCGCAAAGTCCGTCATTGTTTTTCGATGGCATGGCGGGCAGTCGCATGCCGATTGTTGTTGCCCATGGTGAAGGTTATCCCGAATTCAGCAGTGCGGATCAAATGAAACAAGCAATGGTTGCTATGCGTTATGTGGATAACTATGACAAGACTGCTGAGACCTATCCGCTAAACCCGAATGGTGCAGCGGATGGCATAACAGGTCTGACGACACCGGATGGCCGTTTTACAATCATGATGCCACATCCTGAGAGGGTATTCCGCACCGTGCAGCATTCATGGCACCCTGATAACTGGCTGGAAGATGGTCCGTGGATGAGAATGTTCCGAAATGCACGTAAGTGGGTTGGGTAGTTTTTTGCTGATAATCAAACTGTAACCGCTAATATGTCAGATCGCCTTGATAAAATTCCCGTGAAACATAACCGTTTTTCTGTGGAAGAATTGGCAGAACGAAATCGCTTAATGGGGCTTGAAGAAGCAACATTGTCTCAGCCCATGCGCTTTTATAGTGAAGATGAACTGGACGAGTTATACGAGCAGGACCCTTTGACTGCTACAAGGATTTCTCGCGATCAGGAAATGGCCAAGCGTAAGCTCAATGCCGCACGTAAACCTGATCCCAATGCGCCGCCTCCTGATCGGGATGCATTAATCGAGGTGCTGCAAGAAGCGCGACAAATTCTACTAAAGGATGGGGGTGATCTGGAACTGATGGAAGTCAAAGGATCTGTTGTGCGAGTCCGCATGAAGGGTAACTGTGTCGGTTGCCCCAATGCTGTACTGGATCTTAAAAATGTAGTGGAAAAAATCGTCATGAGGCATTTTCCTCAAGTAACTGAAGTTCAGAACACATTTTAAGCGTTATGTCGTTTACGCTTAATTCAGTCGGAATCATTCATTCCTGTTATAAAGAGAAATTCGGTATTCCGCGCCAGCCCGGTCTGGTGACTGAGGCAAAAGCTACCCTTGAGTTACTGTCACCCTACAACCGAGAAGAAGCTGTGCGAGGGTTAGAAGATTTTTCGCACATCTGGATCACATTCATTTTTCATGGATGCCTTACAGAAGGATGGAAGCCCACTGTGCGTCCACCCAGACTGGGTGGAAATAAACGAGTTGGTGTTTTTGCTACGCGTTCTACATATCGTCCTAACCCCATTGGTTTGTCCGTCGTTGAACTGGAAAAGGTGGTGATTGAAAAAGGGAGTGTAGTGTTACATCTTAAAG
Organism: Sulfurirhabdus autotrophica; assembly: GCF_004346685.1. NCBI lineage: Bacteria > Pseudomonadati > Pseudomonadota > Betaproteobacteria > Nitrosomonadales > Sulfuricellaceae > Sulfurirhabdus > Sulfurirhabdus autotrophica. The sequence goes on along the minus strand of NZ_SMCO01000006.1, from coordinate 68,352 downwards.
GGGCGGATTTGCTGGACCAGACGCCTGTTCTGGATATTAAACCTTATCTTCCCTATGTGGATAGTATCTCCAATGCTAAAGGTGGCTTTGCACCAGATGCACCTAGCTCAGAATTTGAAGTGACTTTTTCTGAACAGGCCAGGCAAGTGTGTCAACAAACTTACTCCCCGGATTTAAATCTCGCAGTACTAATCAATCAGATTCTTTCCTTTGATCCGCGTCCTGCCTACACTGCGGATATGCTTGGAAGCCATAACTTTGCAATGAAACTGCTCGATTATGATGTGAAATGGGGGGTGGAAGGTAAAAACATCCTGGTAACTGATATCCTGAAGATACATTAATTTATCAATCTATCATCATGAAATTACTTGCTTTTTAGTTAGTTGCAGTATGTAATATCAAAGTATATTAAATTGTTTCATTACTGATAGCCATTTACAGACAGGAAAATATGGGATCCGAAGGACTTGTTCCACTGAAAATATCCGATATTAATATTGGAAAACCATTGCCATGGCCAGTTTATGATAGCGATAGAAACCTGCTCCTTCGGGAAGGGTTTATTATAGAAAATCAACGGCAGATTGAACTGTTGAGTGAGAATGGGCTTTTCAGAAATCCTGGGTGGAAAAAATCGGCTATTAATATCGGTACAAACTCAAAGCAGGAACAGGAAGAAAAAGATAAAGCCAAGTTAGCGACAACTGAAAATTTACAGGGTACATTTGTGGAAATGAAACCTAATGTGGGCGACCCATTTCAGATACAGGTTTCAACTTCATTTGGTGACGAGCGATATTCAGTGAAGTTGCTCGGGTATCTTCCCAATGGAACTGTAATGGTGAGCGCCCCCGAATTTGACGGTCATTTAGTGCTTTGCAGAGAAAATCAGAATGTGATTGTGAGATCATTCTCAGGAACCGCTGCCTTTGGCTTTTCTTCTTCTATTCGGAAGGTATGCAATACCCCAATTTCCTATCTGCACCTTGTTTATCCTAAAACGGTACAAAAAGTTTCTGTCAGAGAATCAGCCCGTATTTCTTTTAATATAATTGGTACGGTAACAAATCTGAATGTTGGTGAAAATAGCCCGGGATTTCCAGTTTCGGTAGTGGATGTCAGCACTACTGGCGCAGCTTTTGTAACCAATAAAAAAGTTGCAGAAAAAGATGATGAATTGCGCCTGACGTTTAAAGCTAAAATCAAAGACATTGAAGTTTATCCTGTATTGAATTGTATAGTCCGTTCCTCAACATTGGAAAGCAGTGAAAGTGGAGTGGAAAAATATCGCTTTGGTATACAGTTTAAAGATCTGCCTACACAAGAATTATTAATCCTGCAGAGTATGGTTTATCAAAAAATGCTGGAGAAGAAGTAGAATCGCTATAAATTTAAAGCGAATCGTTTGGGAAGTATTAAATTTATTCATTTAACACGGTTTTGAATAATTCTTCTCGTAGAATTGTCTGTCAGCGTGTATCCAAAAATACGGACCTGAAGTCATTTCAGTTCGTTAATTTCAAATGTATGGCTCAAACTAATTCATAGCATGTTTATATATCGTAAGATGAGGATTTAATTGATGACTATTGAGGATCGATTCATACAAATGGAAGTGAAAATATCCTTTCAGGAAGACACTGTTCAGGAACTAAATAAGGTTGTTTGTCAGCAACAAAAAATGCTTGATCAATTGGAAGCAACTTGCCGATTTTTGCTGAGCCAGGTTAAAGACCTTTCTGATACGGCTTCAGAGAATAAAGTATCCAACGAGCGGCCTCCGCATTACTAGTATTGGTATCCTGCATTAGCAAGGAATTTACTATAATTTTTGAGTTAAACTGAATTTTCATTTTTTGCGTTTTGACTTGAATTACCCTGATTAATAACAATATCTTCAACATGAAATATAAAGACTATTACAAAATACTGGGTGTAGACAAAACAGCTACCCAAGATGAAATCAAAAAATCGTACAAAAAGCTTGCGCGTAAATTTCACCCGGATGTCTCTAAAGAAAAGGACGCGGAAGATAAATTCAAAGAGCTGGGCGAGGCTTATGAAGTGTTGAAAGATACTGAAAAACGCGCTTCATATGACCAATTAGGCAGCTATCAAGCTGGGCAGGAATTCAGGCCACCACCAGATTGGGAGCAGCAATTTGGCCAGAGCAATGGATTTGGTGGTTTCGGAGCGGGCGGGTTTGGTGATTTTGCTGACCTGTTTGGGATGGGGCGTCAAAGTGGCAGGCAAGGTCGAGGTGGATTCGCCAGAGCTGGACAAGATTTTACTATGGCACTCCAAATTTCGCTGGATGATGCATATCATGGCGTAGAACGTACACTGGATATCGAAGTGCCAGAGAGATCGCCTGATGGACAAATGAGGCGCATCCCAAAATCAATTAAAATGCGCATACCAAAAGGTGCTATTGACGGCCAAAAAATGCGGCTGCCAGGGAAGGGTGGTGCAGGTGCTAATGGAGGCCCCAATGGCGATTTGATTTTGACGCTGCATATTCAACCCCACACTTTGTTTAAAGCCGTTGTACATGACTTATATCTGGATTTACCTGTTACGCCGTGGGAAGCTGCACTTGGTACCAGTGTAGAAGTGCCTACCATGGAAGGAAAAGTACGGTTAAAGGTAAGTCCAGGGGCGAAAAGTGGTCAGAAATTACGGTTGACTGGAAAGGGACTGCCAAAGAGGGGAGGTGGTCATGGCGATTTTTTTGCGGTTTTACAGATTGTTGTTCCAACCACCCTGACAGATGAGGAAACAAAGCTGTTTGAGGAGTTGGCAAAGATCTCAGCTTTCAACCCCCGTAGCCATCTGGTTTGATATTCATGACTGTAGACAAAAAAGGATGGCAATTGTTATTGCCATCCTTTGGTCAATACAGTGAAAAAGTAACGGTTATTTCTTTTCTGCTGGTGCTTCAGCCGGAGCTGCTGCAGGAGCTGCTTCTTCAGGTATTTCAATCTTAGATTTTGTACGCAGCTCAGTGATACCCTTCTGAATTTGCTCTTGTTGCAAGCGTTGTGCCAACTGAGGTTTAACCTCTTCAAAAGTTGGTGCTTTCAGATCACGCTCATCATCCAGTTTAATCACATGCCAGCCAAATTGTGATTGAACTGGCTCTTGTGTGTACTGGCCTTTCTTAAGCTTCATCATTGCATCGCCGAATGGTTTGACTACATTGCTTGGAGTCATCCAGTTCAGGTCGCCACCTTTAGCTTTAGAACCTGTGTCTTTAGATTTTTCTGTAGCAAGCTTGTCGAATTTAGCACCTTTCTTGAGCTGAGCAATAATGTCTTTTGCCTCTGCTTCTTTTTCAACCAGAATGTGGCGCACTTTGTATTCTTTGCTGCCAATCTGCGCTTTCAGTTTGTCGTATTCAGCTTTGATCAAATCATCTGAAACAGGGTTGGCTTTCAAATAATCCTGAATATAAGCGCCGACAAGGACAGTTTGCTTTGCAAGATCAATTTGCGCAGCTACTTCAGCGTCTTTATCCAATCCTTTTTTTGTAGCTTCCTGTGACATCAATTCACGGCTGATCAACTCGTTGGTAACTGCTTTACGCAATTCAGGGCTATCAGCCTGACCACGTGAAACAGTCTGCTTCACAAAGAAATCGATTCTATCCTGGGGAATGGCTATGCCATTAACGGATACTACTGCTTTTGAAGCAGTTTTAACCGCAGCTGTCGCTTCTTTTGCAGTGTTTTTTGCTGGCTCCTGAGCATTACAAGCAGAAAGCGTCAGCATGCTGGAGATTAGCAAAAGTGCTAAGCGTGAAGTTTTTGAAGGCATTGTCTAGTCCTTTTAGTGTTTAGTTGATAAATGATAAAATCAGTTTTTAACTTCTTCTGGTGTTTGCGCCGTAATGCTAAGCGCGTGAATCTGTTGGCGCATCATATCACCCAATGCGTCATAAATCATTCGATGTCTTGCAACCGTATTCTCGCCTGCAAAAGCACTGGAAACAATACGTAGCTGGTAATGCCCACCACCACTTTTAGCACCTGCGTGGCCAGCATGTTTGGCACTGTCATCAATAATTTGAATGTTAGCCGGTGAGAGTGTAGCGAGTTTTTGCTGCATTAGTTCAATTGTTGTGCTCATGTGGGAAAGACTTTCTTAAAAGGTTTAACTAAAACGTTTGAATAGACACCAGCACCTATATAGGGATCTGCGTTCGCCCAGGATTTGGCGTCTTCAAGTGAATCAAATTCAGCGACGATCAGACTACCGGAAAAGCCTGCTGGTCCAGGGTCTATGCTGTCAATTGCAGGGTTTGGGCCAGCCAAAATCAGGCGACCTGCCTCCTGAAGCTTGGTCAGGCGCTCTAAATGTGCAGGTCTGACAGACAGTCGTTTATCCAGACTGTTGGGTACATCATCACCAATAATGCAATAGAGCATGTTACGGTTCCTTGTCTTCCATATGTTTTGCTAACATCAGACTTTGCAGTAAAACAAAAACCAGCATGAGTCCCATAGTGCCAAAAAGTTTGAAATTTACCCACGTATCGGTGGAAAAATTAAAGGCTACGTACAGGTTGGCGAAGCCCATTATGGCAAAGAACAAAGTCCAGCTCAGGTTTAGCTTTCCCCATAAAGGTTCTGGAAGTGAAACTTGTTTTTCCATCATGGTTCTAATCAGGTTCTTTTTAAATAGCGTTGCACTGATGGTAAGTGTGGCGGCAAACAACCAGTATAGAACAGTTGGTTTCCATTTAATAAATGTCTCATCATGCAAAAGCAAGGTTGCTCCACCAAATACAACAATAATGGCAAGACTGACCCATAGCATGGTATCTACTTTTCTATGACGAAAATATACCCATCCAATTTGGCCAAAGGTGGCAACAATAGCAACCGCAGTGGCAATAAGGATGGGTAGTTGTTTTATATCTACACTATATCCAACGGATGCTGCCAATGCTGCGGCATGTTCAGGGTTGCTTCCAGCCAGCTTGAATGCGACGAAAAACAGAATAATGGGGAAGAGATCGAATAGAAATTTCATTTGAAAATTATGACGGGTTAATGACGAGTTGTCCATTTAGAAAAGTAATCTTTCATAATGGTCTTAATTTCTGGCCCGAAGCTGGGTTTCTCTGCTTGCTTCAATCCTTCTTCAAAGAAACTGGGGCAATCTTCCGGTAAATTGTGTCCAAGCCTATCGAATGCTTTTACCATTAAGTCGGTATTTTGCGATCGTGTGGCAACAATTGCAAAGTTAAGATTGAGAATTCTCCATGGGCGGGTAGGGTCGGATTTTTCCAGATCGCTTTTAATTGCAGAAGATGAATGCTCGATTACATCGCTAATGACATGAAATAATGCGATCAGGGCTTCTTTGTTTTCTGTTGTGTTTGCTTTAATAGCAAGCGCATTAACGATTGGTTCAAGAATTCGAATTTCACCGCGATGTTGAATCAGCCAGTGGGCAGTGCCCAATGCAACTTGGTCAATACCGGCCTTTTCTTTAGGCAGTTTAAGGCGGTCAGCCCAAACACTCAGGTCCATCAGGCAGCCAATAGCATGTTCTCCCATCTGGCTGATTTCATCTTTACTGATATGATCGTGGGAACTTTGATCGTTATCCAGTTTTTCAAAAATGATGAAAAACTGGTTCATTGCATCTATTAATTGCGGGGGAGTAACTTGTTCTCCAGAATTAATTCCACTGATATCAAATGAAGCCAGCATTTTTTCGCTGATTTGATTAAAGACCTTTTTGAACTCGCTGGTCGTTGACATAATTTCCATTAGGGTATGACTAATTGTGCATTTTGCTATGATTTGCATCTACACTACAAGTATTTCTCTCTTTACTTCCTCAATAATCAATCTAAGAAACATGCTACGGTGTTTGAAGAATGGTTGTTTTTAGCTGTTTAACCTGGCAAGTAAAAGCATGCAGGTGAAAATTAGCTCTTTATGTTAGTCAAATCTGATGGAAATAGGTTCACTTTTATCTATTTTTTCACAAATATAGATATAAAACGCACGAAGTAGTTTACCGAGTTTGCCTGAATTTCGTATAATGTTTATTTGTAAGCAAGGGAATAACAATATGCGTGTACTTCAAAAAGCGCTCACATTCGATGATGTCTTGCTGGTGCCTTCTTATTCAGCCGTTTTGCCGCGCGATGTGACCCTTAAAACGCAACTGACGCGTAACATCTCCTTAAATATTCCTCTGATCTCTGCTGCAATGGATACCGTGACAGAAGCACGGCTGGCTATTGCGCTGGCACAAGAGGGAGGTATTGGCATTATTCATAAGAATATGCAAACTGCCGCCCAGGCCGCTCAGGTTTTAAAAGTTAAGCGCTTTGAAAGTGGCGTGGTCAAAGACCCCGTAACCATTTCGCCGAATATGACTGTGCGCGATGTGCTGGACATTACACGTCACCACAAAATTTCCGGTTTGCCTGTAGTGGATGGCGGCAAGGTTGTTGGTATTGTGACTAACCGTGATTTGCGTTTTGAAAGTAATCTGGATCAGCCTGTTAAGAACATTATGACTAACCGTGAAAAGCTGGTTGTCGTTAAGGAAGGCGCCTCACGAGAAGAAGCAATGAACCTGATGCACCAGCACCGTTTAGAGCGCGTGTTGGTGGTGAATGATGAGTTTGAATTGTGCGGCCTGATTACGGTAAAAGATATTCAAAAATCCAGTGAGCATCCTTTTGCTTGTAAGGATGCACTTGGACGCTTGCGTGTTGGCGCTGCCGTTGGTGTAGGCGAGGGAACTGAAGAACGCGTAGCTGCTTTGGTGGATGCAGGTGTTGACGTTATCGTGGTAGATACGGCTCATGGGCATTCTAAAGGCGTGCTGGATCGTGTCAAATGGGTTAAAACCAATTTTCCTGATGTTCAGGTGATAGGCGGTAATATTGCTACTGCCAGCGCAGCTATGGCATTGGTAGATCATGGTGCAGATGCTGTTAAAGTCGGTATCGGGCCAGGTTCTATTTGTACAACCCGTATAGTTGCCGGTGTGGGTGTTCCTCAAATTACCGCTATTCATAATGTGTCAGAGGCACTCAAAAATACTGGCGTTCCGATGATTGCGGATGGGGGTGTGCGTTATTCTGGCGATATTGCCAAGGCCATAGCGGCAGGCGCAAATTGCATTATGCTGGGTGGTTTGTTTGCTGGTACGGAAGAGGCACCTGGCGAAATCGAGTTGTTTCAGGGGCGTTCATACAAATCTTATCGAGGTATGGGATCTTTGGGGGCAATGCAGGAAGGCTCAAAAGATCGTTATTTCCAGGAAAATGAAGCAAACGCAGACAAATTAGTGCCAGAAGGTATTGAAGGACGCGTACCCTATAAAGGTAGCGTGTTGACGGTGATTCACCAACTGATGGGCGGTTTGCGTTCCAGTATGGGTTATATTGGCGCAGCCAATATTGCTGATATGCACAGTAAGGCTGAATTTGTGGAAATCACAACGGCAGGTGTGCGTGAATCTCATGTTCATGATGTGCAAATTACAAAAGAAGCGCCTAATTACCACGTAGATTAAGTCACCGGAGCAAGAGCTGAGTTATTTAGCTCTTGCATCTTACAGATCACTCTTTATCCCGATTCGATAAAATGGCTCATCAAAAAATTCTGATCCTGGACTTCGGTTCCCAGTACACCCAACTTATTGCACGACGTGTTCGTGAATCCAGCGTTTATTGTGAATTGCATCCTTACGACGTCACCGATAGTTTTATTCGTGAATTTAACCCACAAGGCATTATCCTCTCTGGTGGTCCTTCGTCAGTCACAGAAGAAGAAACACCACGTGCACCACAAATCGTATTTGAACTGGGCGTACCTGTACTGGGGATTTGCTATGGGATGCAAACCATGGCTTCACAACTTGGTGGTGCTGTTGAAAATGCGTTGCATCGCGAGTTTGGTTATGCTGAAGTGCGGGCGCGTGGTCATTCAGCGCTGTTACGTGACATTCAGGACCGAATTAACGAAGAAAAGCATGGTCTGCTGGATGTCTGGATGAGTCATGGTGACAAAGTAACTGAATTGCCTGCAGGGTTTAAGGTGATCGCTAGTAATGCTGCTACACCAATCGCAGGAATGGCAGATGAAGTTCGAAAGTTCTATGCGCTTCAGTTCCATGCAGAAGTAACGCATACGCTTCAGGGCAAGGCAATTATTGATCGTTTTGTTCATGAAATTTGCGGCTGCGGTTTTGACTGGAATATGCCCGATTATGTTGAAGAAGCGATTGGAAAAGTCCGCTCACTAGTTGGCTCTGATGAAGTGATTTTAGGGCTTTCTGGCGGAGTAGACTCTTCAGTAGTGGCTGCTTTACTTCATCGTGCCATAGGTGATCAGCTTACCTGTGTATTTGTTGATAACGGCTTATTACGCTTGAACGAAGCCACGCAGGTAATGGAAACATTTGCCAAAAATCTTGGCGTGAAAGTGATTCATGTGGATGCTGGTGAGATATTCATGGGTCATTTGGCTGGTGTGACTGATCCGGAAAAGAAGCGCAAAATAATTGGTCGTGAATTTGTCGAAGTATTTCAGAGTGAATCCCAAAAATTGCCAAACGCCAAATGGCTGGCTCAGGGAACGATTTACCCGGATGTGATTGAATCTGCCGGCGCGAAAAATAATAAGGCTCACGCCATAAAATCCCACCACAACGTGGGTGGATTGCCAGAATCGCTACATTTGAAGTTACTGGAACCCTTGCGCGAACTGTTCAAGGATGAAGTGCGGGAGTTGGGTATCTCACTGGGATTGCCCCATGATATGGTTTATCGTCATCCGTTCCCGGGCCCAGGTTTGGGTGTGCGTATCTTGGGTGAAGTGAAACAGGAATATGCAGAGTTATTGCGAAAGGCGGATGCGATTTTTATCGAAGAATTACGTTTGTCCGGCTGGTACGAGAAGACCTCCCAAGCTTTTGCTGTATTTTTACCTGTCAAATCGGTTGGCGTCATGGGTGACGGTCGTACTTACGATTATGTTGTGGCGTTGCGTGCAGTGCAAACCCAGGATTTTATGACCGCACATTGGGCTGAATTGCCTTATAGCTTACTTGGTAAAGTTTCAAATAGGATAATCAATGAAATACGCGGTATCAACCGGGTAGTTTACGATATCTCAGGCAAACCGCCTGCAACAATCGAGTGGGAATAAGTTTGTGCCATTGCCTGTGAAGTAAGTGAGATTTTGTACTTTATGAGCGACGAATTTTTCATGCATCAGGCACTTGAACTCGCCAATCAGGCCTGGAAAATCGGGGAAGTGCCTGTAGGAGCAGTTGTTGTAAAAGATGGTGAAGTGATTGGTCGTGGCTTTAATGCGCCGATATCCAGCCACGATCCCTCCGCGCATGCAGAAATTCAAGCTTTGCGGGATGCAGCAAATCACTTGGGAAATTACCGTTTGGCTGATTGTTCCCTTTATGTCACGATTGAGCCTTGCGCTATGTGTGCCGGTGCAATTATGCATGCCAGGATTGCAAGAGTGGTATATGGTGCCTCGGATCTTAAAACAGGTGTGTGTGGCAGTGTGATTAATTTATTTGCTGAAAAAAAATTGAATCACCATGCCACAGTGGTTTCAGGTGTTTTGTCTCAAGAGTGTGGTGAAACCCTCAGTAAGTTTTTTGCTGAGCGACGCAGAATTCAGTCCGAGATGAAAAATGCAACAAATCAAGATTAGCATTGCATCACAATCTCTGGAGTTACTTGATGAACAAGGTGTTTTAATAAAACGCTATCCTGTTTCTACAGCTAAAAATGGCGTTGGAGAAATGAAGGGGAGTTATCAAACACCCAGAGGAAAGCACTATATCCGGGCAAAAATTGGTGCAGACCAACCTGTGAATGCTGTTTTTGTAGGTCGTCGTCCTACAGGTGAGGTTTTTAACGCAGAATTAGGCGCAGCCTTTCCTGATCGAGACTGGATTCTGACACGTATTCTATGGCTTTGTGGGTGTGAGCCAGGTTTTAACCGTAATGGCAATGTAGACACTATGCGGCGTTATATCTATATACATGGTAGTCCTGATCAGGCGAAAATCGGTGCCCCGGGTTCTCACGGCTGTATACGTTTGCAAAATGAAGATATGGTGGATTTATTCAACCGTGTAGAGGCAGGAACTCCTGTAGAAATAGTCGAAACTTAAACTATTACGTGATCAGGTTGATCGCCAATCAATCAAGGCAGTAATAAGGTAAAAACTGCCCCATCTAGTTTCCCCCCGTTATGTAGTTCAATCTGGCCTGATTTACGCTTGTTACTATGCAGACTGGCAGAAACCGAGGCGAAATATAGTCCTAAACCGGTTTTTCCATTGGCGTCATTGATGGCTGTGAGCGTACCGCCATTTTGTAGTATGTGCTGCGGGAATCCCTCCCCATCATCTTCCACATCGACGACCAGATACTCGTTTTTAGCGTAGGCATTAATCCTGATTTCAGATTTAGCGTAGTTAAGTGCATTGTGTACCGCGTTTGAAATAATTCCTGCCACAATCCCCTTGTCGAAAAACCAGCATAGTCCATCTTCAACAATCCCTGTTATTGTGATGGATCTGGCGTTAAGCAACGGTTTTGCCTCAATGACCATATCTTCGATAAAGTCTTCTACTGAGTTGTAGGCAATATTGATCTGGTAGCGTTCCTGCGCAATGCTGAAAAGGGCAAGCATTTGTATTAACTTGTCATTAATACGTTGTCCATTGTATTTCAACAAGGAAAGTTTTGAAGAGGTGTTATTTGAATCGCCATCATTTGTAGAAACTGTACAAATCGTTTCATCAAGTGAGTTTAACAGCATAAACAACAGGTTTTTGATGTCGTGAATGCTGGATGCAAACAAAGTGGTAAAGTCGATTTCAGTTAAATCATGGTGCCCGGCAGTAACGGGTTTTTCGGTACTCATGTTTTTATACCGAATTTATGTGCAATTTCTTTCATCAATTCAGAAAGAAGTAACAGTTTTTTGTTTGCCGGATCACGTTCTTTCACTTTTTGCAGATATTTTTTTGCTGTTTGACTCAAATCATCGTCCCAACCTTCTTTTTGCATGTAAACCAGAATAGCGTGAGCAGCATTCAAGGTGATGAATGTATTCGCATGATAAGTATTGACGGCCTCAATTAACAAGTCTACAGCACCCTTGATGTCACCTTCCTGCGCAAGCTTAACAGCACGGTTATTCAGTGTGATTAGCTCGCGTGAAGAACTCTGGATAATCGCTTTACCTTTCGCTTCCATACCCAGTTTTTTGAACATGCTTTCTGTTTGTTTCAGCACTTGTTTATTATCGTGGTTATTGATGATCAATTTTTTAATTATTTCACCGCCGGTCACATCATCCCCATTCAGAAAACAGGCGTTAGCAAGGTCCAACGTAGCATTCCCTGTTGTAGATTCAGAGGTTTCATAAAGAAATTTAGCCGATTCAAAAGCTTTTTTTGCAGCCTCAGTATCTCCCGATTTATGGTAAACCAAACTGTCCATTACAGCTGCATGCAACTCAACTTCAGGTGAGTTTTTGAAGTTTTTTCGCGCATCGCTCATGGTGCTAAGCGCTTGATCATATTCCCCTTTGTCCATGTAAATACGGCTCATGTTTGCAAAATCTTCCGGGGCAGTAAAAGTCGAGTGTTTGCCAAATTTTAAAACTGAGCCAAAGGAAGCAAGTGCGGTATCCAGATCTCCATTACTATATGCGGCTTCACCAAGTGATTTTTGGCGCGGCAAAATACGGGGAGATTTTGCCGTCACTTTCATTAACACCTTTTGGGCAGACACATCATCCCCGATTGCAGTATAACTTTTTGCCAACCAGTCATACGCGTCCATGTAATTTGGATTTTCCTGGGTAACCTGGAGAAAAATTTCTGCAGCTTCTCCAAAATTTTCCATATTAAATAGTGACTTGGCTAGCCCCATTCTGGCCCAAGGGATGTCTCTGATTGCAAGGATCTGTTCATAAATATTTTTTGAATTGTCGAATTCACCCAACATCAGATAAATTTCGCCTTTTAATCTCAATAAATCAATCAAGTGCTGATTATTCAGCACCAGCAGTTCATCGCAAACTAATATTGCTTTGCGAAATTCCTGCTTGTCCATAAGATCGTAAACGGGAGCAAAAAAGGCTTTTTTGTACACTAAACGCATTAAACGGGTACGCAGAGTTTCCCCGGTGAACGGTTTAATCAGGTAATCATCAGGGGCCATTTCAACGGCACTCACAACTTTTTCATAGCGCTGTTCTGCTGTTACCATCATGAAAATGACTGAGTTTTTAATCAGCTTGCGGCGCTTTATTTCTTCCAGTAATTGTTGGCCGTCTTTACCTTCACCAAGGTCATAGTCACACAAAATGATGTCGTAGGCTTTGCGTTCAATTTTATAGATGGCATCATTGGCACTACCGGCCATATCAATCCGTACGCCGCCAAATGTGCTGATGGTAATGCGCATAGATGCACGCATACTTGTTATGTCATCCACGACCAGGAATGTCTTTTTTTCAAATTCAATTTCCAGTGCGCTTTCGGATAATGGATTCGAGTTTGCATTATCAGCTTTAAAAATACTCACGTTATTCTCATTTTATTATTGGTTGACATGCCATAAATTCGACGTTTAACGCAAAAAATTTTGCTCTTGCCAGAGCCGTATGGAATAAGGAAACTGCCCGGAGGTGACCTTAAAGTTTCGATATTCTGATCCTGGAAAAATTTGATACCCGTCAGTTCTTCAATTTTTATCTTCAATGAGTCCTGTGGCCCTTCCATTACAGCACCAAGAAATACATATTCACTGCTTTCGGTGTTAATAAATATTTCTGTAATTTTCCCACCATATAAAAATGAATCAATTTTAAACCAGTATGCTCCTCCTTCGATTTTATATGGCGTTTGGAAATTGTCGGTCAAGTATTTTTTGAAATAAGTTGAGTCGACTTGGTCTAGGCATAGTAATGCGTTACCAATAACGTGTGGAAAGCTGGTCGGTGCCGCTAACACTTGGCCGGGTAGCATAACCATGCTTGCAAGAACAATATAAAATACTAATTTATGCACAATGATATAAATGCTGTTAAGTATTATCTTTATCGGTTGTATGACACTAATCTTGAATTTTCCTCATTATTTGTTATTGTGTGCTTAAAATAGCTTATGGAACAGATAAATGGTCTTAAATGAAATTCAAATTAAAGAAGTGTCATGGCAATTTGCGAGCCTATCCTTACGAGAAATTCGTTCTGAAGTATTCATAATGGAGCAAGGTGTTCCAGAAGCACTTGAGTGGGATGGCTTGGATAATGGCTGTACTCACCTTTTGGCGATTACACCGGATAATATCCCGGTTGGAACAGTACGTTTGCTCGCGGACGGACATATCGGGCGCATGGCGGTGAAAAGAACATGGCGTAATAAAGGTGTGGGGAAGGCATTACTGCTCAGGATTATGGAAGTCGCCCGTATTCAGGGTATAAAGGTCGCTATGCTGAATGCGCAAACCACTGCCCGAGGATTTTATGAGAAATTCGGATTTCGTGCCGAAGGGAATGAGTTTTTGGATGCAGGTATTCCCCATTACAAAATGCTGCGTGAACTTTAAAAAGATGGATAACTACATGTTTCTGTTATAAGTACCCATCAATTCTGCCTGGTCCAATATATGGCCCTCCATAGCAGCCAGTAATGCTGCTTTTGTTGCGCCAGGTGCTATCTGTAATACCCTGTCAAGTGCGTATAATTTGAAATAATATCGGTGGGTACCACTAGGAGGGCAGGGGCCGCCATAACCCAATTTTGACCAGCTATTATTCCCATGGACTCCTCCTTCAGGCAGATGCAAGTTGCCAGGAATGTCTTCCGACAGGTTGTTGCAGGTTGCTGGGAGATTATAAATAACCCAGTGTATCCATGTAGCCTTCGGTGCATCAGGATCATCAGCAATTAATGCAAAGCTTTTTGCCTCAGCAGGAGCGCCTTTCCAATGTAATGGGGGGGATATATTTACACCATCGCAGCTAAATCTTTTAGGGATGGGTTGCTCCGCGTTAAAAGCCGGGCTGGTAAGCAAGAATGCCATGACAGTACTCCTTCCGGACAGATATAATTTCTGGCAAGACTTGGGTTGTCAAAATATTTATGATGATAAAAACAAAAAAATAAATCATTAAATCATGTTGTTATCGTTTTACAATAACGGGTAATATTCAATTTTTTTTTAACGAGGAATCTTCCAGCAGGTGTTGGGTGATTCATACGTGGCAATAATCTGGTCGTTGGGTGGTAATAAAACAATTTTCAAACCGATCAGATCGCCAGATTTGCGCCAGTACATCGCCAGCTGATTTTTTTCTCCAATACTGATGACATTATTGGTTGCTTCAACTTTGGCAGGTTGCCCATAAAGTTTATTGTAATTGCTGGACATCAGAATAAAGTTTTTAACTTCCGGTTTGATCGCTTGTTCAAAACTAACCAATTTATCGTTACAAAAAACAAATGTAAATTGTCTGAAGCTTTCTTTTTCCGGTAAATCATAGGCTATAACGGCATTGCCAGAAAACTCCTGAATACGATCAAATTTCCAGTTATTAAGCAGTTCCTTAACCATGTTTTTATCCATACCGCTTTGAAAATCATCAATTTCAAATGAAGCCGCAGTGAATGAAAAAGTCAGTAATGTAATAAAAAAAATTGCTTCAAAAAATTTCAACATGTAGTGATCAATTTATTTTTTAGTTATTGAAATGTTCCGTCGATTAGCCATTCTCATCCCAAGCAAGACAATTTGTGCAGGGGAGAGCTTTTGACGTGCAAAGGTAAAAATTAAATCATCCTCTTTTATTATATGGGAACGTTGCAAATTAACAAATGATTCCACTGGCAAATTTTCAAGGTTTGTTTTGTAACTGTTAGCAATTAGAGTTAGCCTGGAAGCAAGGGGGTGCCAAAGAGATTCGAGCTGGGTGTGCTCTTCAAGTATCGTTTGAATAGCTTCTATGATTGTAGAATCACCATCACTTGTTGCGATCGATGTAAGTACCGGAAACAGGTCAAACTCTTCATCTTGGTGATGGTGAGAACCAGCCGTGTTGAAGTAGTTCAGTATTTTGGTCGAAGCCTGTTTGGCTTGCGAGTCAGAACCATGTTTCTTTAAATGATCTGATAAGTGAATCAGTGTGGCGCATTGGGCTGAAATCCTGCTATGGCAAGCTGAAAGAAGTCCCAGTGGGTCGTCAAAGCTTGGTGCAGCAGAAGTTAATTCAATAGCCATGATTTATTTGTACAATCATAGTGTTACATACTCAGCAATTCAAGTGTCTGGAAAGGTGTCAGATAAAGAGGTTGCTGAAATCCGGTCATAATACCGGGCACGATAAAGAACGCGTGGGTGTACTGGGCTGTCACTAAAACTGGAACGGTCATGTAATACATTGTTGCAAATAAGACCCATACCGGGTTCAAGCATGCCACGGAATATATAATTCGAGTCGCTTGACAGCAATTGTTCAATAAATGATACAGCGGCCAGTGTAACCGAATTGTTTTTCCATTCAATACTGCGGGTACGGGCGGTATACCGCATATGTAAATCACCTGTAACAGGATGCGTAGAGAAAACTGGACCAGTTTCCGCAGCACGTGCGATTTTGTCTTCTTCCATTCTGGCAGGAATAGTCATCGCATCGGGCTGCATAAAAGCCCTGACAAGATCTGGATTTGCATCCCGCATCAAAAGATAGACCATTTCTTGGTCCATCAATGCGTTTTCACCTCCCTCGATAGCGCTAGAAACACAATGGAGCAGCATTCCCCTTATCTGACGTGACTCGGGATTGTAATAGCCATCCGTGTGCCATTTGATAGGGCGGTTAGTATAGGGAATATAAAGTTGTCGCTCTGAGGCTTCAGAAACGGCCAGTTTAGTAATGCCGTCTTCTTCAGCTAACAAATTGGAATCAAGGTGAAACATGCCAAATTGATTGCCAATAAGGCGCGGGATATCCTTATCAGGATCACTGCCACACTGACTGGCATAGATAGCCATATTCGCTTTTTGGCAGCGATGTAAAATGGCTTTGTGTTCAGAGGAAGTTAAAGCACGTGGATCACGGACTTCAACAATAAGGTCTTCAATATTCTCAGGATAATCTGTCAGCTTGCGTTCACGCCATTTGGCGTATGCTTCCGACGCATTAATATCAAATGGATTTTTCGGCAACACTGTGGATAGACTCAAGATAATTTACTCTCTTAACACTGCCAGTTAATCATGGCTGATTAAGCAGGCCATCAATCGCCTTTCTGATTGTTTCAACAATTTCAGGGGTTTCTATCTCGATGATCTGGTCTACCACCCATGACTGGTCCCGCTCACCCATGATTTCACGGATCTGGTTGCCAAGAAAGGTGAGAACGGAGTAACTGGGTTTTTCAGGAATAAAATCATACGTTGCGTATTCATCGCTACGACGATTGACCATCGCGATAAAGTCAGCTTGGTATGGGTAGTCATGATCACCGACAACCATATGAATATTGTCTTCCATGATTGTTGCCAACCGTTTAGCCAAAGTTTGAATCATTGGCACACGTTGGTCTTCATCCACACGGTCATAAAGCATTCTGTCGCATAGGTGCACCATGAATGCCTGTAATTCTGCCATGATACCGAAACCTCGTTGCGGCGTAATAATGTCAAATTCAGCTTTGGATAAATTGATAACAGCAGCATCGGAAAGTCGCCACAGAATAGATGCAATAGCACCCGCGGTTTCTTCAGCTCCTCTAGTATCGCCATCTTTTCTAAACCAGACTGTTTTAATGCGCATGCATTACTCTCCTTGAGAAACAGGGCGTGATGGATCGGTAATCCACTCACTCCATGAGCCAACATATAATTTACTACCTGACAAGCCAGCTATTTCCATGGCGAGAATATTCTGACAGGCAGTTACACCTGAGCCGCACATATGTATCACTTGCTCGGGAGGGGATTCGCCAATAAGTTGCTGATATTGAGTACGAAGTTCATCAGCTGAGAGTAGCTTTCCGTAATTGTCAAGGTTGTCCTCAACAGGAGAATTAATCGTACCTGGGATATGGCCAGCAATTTTATCCAAAGGCTCTATATAGGCCAAAAATCTTTCTTCGGCACGAGCATCAATAACAATTTTATGTTGCTGCAAAGCTTGTTGCACATCCACACTGTCAACCCACATACTGTCATTAACAGTAGCATGAAACTCAGTGGGCAATATTTTCGGAGCAACTGCAGAAATCTCACGTCCTTCTTTGATCCA
This sequence comes from Sulfurirhabdus autotrophica, assembly GCF_004346685.1. Lineage (NCBI taxonomy): Bacteria > Pseudomonadati > Pseudomonadota > Betaproteobacteria > Nitrosomonadales > Sulfuricellaceae > Sulfurirhabdus > Sulfurirhabdus autotrophica. The sequence continues at coordinate 51,013 of NZ_SMCO01000006.1, read as the reverse complement.
AAGCGGTAGACCGCCATCTAGAAGTGCAACGGCATCATGACCTAGCCATTTCAGTAGCCACCACATTCTGACAGCCATTGTGCTGAAGCTGTCATCATAAACAACAACTTGAGTATTCTTGTTAACCCCCCATTGGCCCAGCTTTTTGGCGAGCAATAACGGGTCAGGTAAAGGGTGGCGTCCGCTTGTTGCTGTGATTTTACCTGATAAATCTTCATTAAGATGTGCATATCGTGCACCAGGTATGTGGGATTTATCATAACTTTGTCGCCCGGATTCAGGGTTTTTCAAAGTAAAACGGCAATCAAAAATGACCCAATTCGGGTCTTCAAGATGATTTGCCAACTGTTCAGGACTAATAAGGGTAAGAAATTTCATCAATTAATCGTTAACGAGGATTATAAAACAATGTGGCCTAGCACCACAAAGCGCTAGGCCACATTTGCTACGTAACTAAGGGAATTCTTAGTAACCGCCTTTTCCTAACGGTTGAGGTAAACCAGCAACCTTTGGTGCTTGTTTTGCTGGACCTAATGGAAATAGATCATATAGAAACTTGCTGTCTGTGCCAGGACGAATTTCTGAAAAGCCTTTCAACATATTTCGAAAATTAGGAGTGTGTCCATTTTCTTTATATTGATCACGCATATAGTTTACAACTAACCAATGGTCATCAGTCAATTTGATCCCTTCAGCTTCAGCAATAAGGCTGACAATTTCTTCGCTGTAGTTGGGCTCCAGCAGGAATCCCTGATCATCTGTTTCGAGCTCAACGCCATCGACTACATAACCCATAATTAACTCCTTTTAACAATGTGATTAAAAAAAAATGGCATCAACCGAAGCCAATGCCGTGCGACTAAATGATAATGAATCTAAGTCAACGCAGCAATAGATTTGTGCGGAATAAAAATCCCGCAGCCCAGTTTACGATTGCTGCCGATACCAGTTTGTTGCAACAAAATAGCGTGTTCAATCGGCAAATCATGCAGCATTAAGCTGTAACCATAAACAACGCCTTCCGCAGTCGAAATTGTTTGACGCCTGCCGCATATGAAACGTGTTGTGAGTTTCTTTTCATCTAATAATTTGATGACATCTGAAGCAAAAGTCTGCTCATCAGTGCTGCCAGTGGTTACACAATGTGCATAAAGAGGCGTGTGAAGACTTAATGGTTTCACTTTACCTTTACCAATTTCAACTTTATTCGAACCGAAATGAATGGTTTTGCCAGTTAAAGTCAATAATTCTTCAGCGCGATTAGAAGGCACACGGACAACTATTTTGGTGCGTCGGTTTAATATGTACTCACCATGCCCTGTATCCGCTCCTTGAATAGGGTGAATACCCACCAGATCTTCGGTCGCTATCCAGGGCAGAATCCTGGATAACTCAAGAAATAAAGTGTATCCATGATCAATTGGAATCGTGTTACCAATAATATCAAAATGGACATCTACAACGGCAGATTCATCTACGTCTGGCGCCGTTACACCGTCGTCAGTAGGCCAGCCTATTTTGAATCTCCTTTCTGTTTTTGATCGTTGGCCCAATTTATCAGAGCATTACCCCAATATTCGGCCGTTTGTGTATCTACATCAAAAATTGTAAAACGACTTCTTTCACGGATTTTTATACGTAAACTAGTAAAACCTGCTTCATAATCAACCTGTTCCAGTTCAATTTCTTGCTTGAAAGGCGAAACGACAAACTTGTCTAACTTGGTTATTTCATCCACTGGACTTGTGCCTATAAATTTTAAAGTTATAATAAGAAATTCGATTGCTTACATTATCAAGAGTTAGATGAAAGTATCAACATTTGATCATGTTTAATCAAGAAAAAATAGTAAAACAACACTTTTGGGTGGTCTCTATGTAACTCTTTTGGGTAGGTAAGGACTAATCAAAAAGAATAGTGGTGGAATAAAAGCGAACAGATGTAACATATTACCCCAGACATTGGGCTGAGGACTGTTCTCATTGTTGTGGTTTCATTATTGAGGTTCCATGGCAGGACGACGGAATGTATGATGCTGTATGTTCCGATTTGGGATTGCTGATTATAAAATGAGTCTACTTTTATTAACGTAAAGTGTAGGCAAATCTTTAACAAATTTTATTACTGGAGAGAACTATGGCTAAGAAAATGCACGATACGCCGATGCTCGATCAACTGGAAAGCGGTCCCTGGCCTAGCTTTGTTACCGGCCTTAAGCGTTTGGCAAAAGACAACGACATGATGGTTGACCTGATGGGTCAACTGGAAACATCCTACAGAAATACCAAAGGTTACTGGAAGGGTGGTACGGTTGGTGTGTTTGGTTACGGCGGTGGTGTTATTCCACGCTTTACCGAACTGAAAGATGAAAATGAAAAGCCGGTTTTCCCAGCAGCAGCAGAATTTCACACGCTGCGCATTCAGCCTCCTGCAGGTATGCACTACAATACAGATATTCTTCGCAAATTCTGCGATACATGGGAAAAGCACGGTTCTGGCCTGATTGCATTCCATGGCCAAAGTGGCGATATCATGTTCCAGGGTGTTACAACTGCAAACGTTCAGCCAGCATTTGATGAGTTGAATGAAATGGGTTTTGATATGGGTGGCGCTGGTCCAGCATTGCGTACATCTATGTCATGCGTAGGTGCAGCTCGTTGCGAAATGTCAAACTACGATGAAGCTAAAGCTTTGCGTACAGTTATCAATAGCAATATTGATGATATGCATCGTCCAGCGCTTCCTTACAAGTTCAAATTCAAATTCTCTGGATGTGCTAATGATTGTGTAAACGCAATTCAGCGTTCAGACATGGCCGTTATCGGTACATGGCGTGACAACATTCGTGTAAACGAAGCTCTGGCTAAAGATTACATGGCGCACCACGGAATGGAAAAGCTGGTTAATGATGTGATTAGCCGCTGCCCAACCAAGGCTCTATCCTTGAAAAACACCAGCGATGTTTCAAAAGCTGATGGTTTCTGCAGTGTAGCTGTAACAGACACCCAGTCACTTGAAATTGATAACCACAACTGCGTACGTTGCATGCACTGCTTGAACGTCATGCCAGGTGCGTTACTTCCAGGTATGGATAAGGGTGCAACTATCCTCGTTGGCGGTAAGAGTGTTCTGAAAATTGGTGCAACAATGGGTACCGTTGTAATTCCGTTCATGAAGCTTGAGTCTGAAGAAGACTTCGAAGCATTGAGTGAATTGTCGCGTAACATTCTTGATTTCTTTGCTGAAAATGCCCTTGAGCATGAGCGTACTGGTGAAATGATCGACCGTATTGGTTTGGTTAACTTCCTGGAAGGTGTGGGTCTTGATATCGACGCTAACATGATTCTTGAGCCTCGTAGCAATCCATATGCACGTATGGATGGCTGGGATGAAGAAGTAGCTAAAGCAGAAGAACGTAAAAAGAAAGCTGCGGGTTAATACTGCGCTGAACTAGTTTATTTGGAGGTAGTAAGTTATGGCAGAAATGCGTCCACCAATTGAGAGTGGTGCACCGGACCCGATGCAGTACATGCACCCGGTTATGGTAAAGAACTATGGTAAATGGGCTTTTCATGATCATCCGAAGCCGGGCGTTTTGCGTCACCGTGCTGAAAATGGCGATGAAATCTGGACCGTTAAAGCTGGTACCCAACGTCAGATGGATGTCTACACAATTCGTTTGTTGTGTGATATCGCTGATAAGTTTGCTGATGGACACGTTCGTTTTACCGCACGTAGTAACATCGAATACATGGTATCAGACCCAGCGAAAGTAGAGCCATTGATCAAGGCATTAAATGATAATGGTTTCCCAATCGGCGGTACGGCAAACTCCGTATCCATGATTTCGCATACTCAGGGTTTCCTGCATTGCGATATTCCGGGTACTGATGCATCAGGTGTTGTCAAAGCATTGATGGACGAACTCTATGATGAGTTTATCAATTGCGAAATGCCAAACCGCGTTAAAATGTCAACTTCTTGCTGCGAGATTAACTGCGGCGGCCAGGCTGATATTGCGATTATCATGCAGCACACCAAACCACCTAAGATCAACCATGATTTAGTAGCAAACGTGTGTGAGCGTCCTTCAGTTGTTGCTCGTTGCCCAGTTGCTGCTATTCGTCCTGCGCTGGTTAATGGTAAGCCTTCTTTGGAAGTTGATGAGAAGAAGTGCATTTGCTGTGGCGCTTGCTATCCACCATGCCCACCAATGCAAATCAATGATCCAGAGCATTCAAAACTGGCTATTTGGGTTGGCGGCAAAAACTCAAACGCACGTAGCCGTCCAACCTTCCACAAGCTGGTTGTGTCCGGCCTTCCAAACAACGCACCACGTTGGCCGGAAGTTGCTGTTGTAGTTAAGAATATCCTTTCTGTCTACAAGGCTGATGCCCAACCTTGGGAACGTATGGCTGATTGGATAGATCGTATTGGCTGGCCGCGTTTCTTTGAAAAAACTGGTTTGCCATTTACCAAGTATCACATTGATGATTGGCGTGGTTCAAGAGCAACTCTTAACGCATCGGCTCATATCCGGTTCTAAGAGAATTCTACCCGCACGTAAGTTACTTAAATCGTGCGGGTGGATTTCAACGTCATATTAAGATATTGGGATACACAATAATGAAATTTGGAATTATGGTGAATGAAGGTCCCTATACGCACCAGGCGACCGATACAGCTTTTCTTTTTGCAAAAGCTGCTATAGAAAAAGGGCATGAAGTTGCTCGCATTTTTTTCTATCATGATGGTGTTAATAACTCCAGTAGTTTGACTGAGCCTCCTCAGGATGACCGTCACATAGTTAACCGTTGGACAAAGTTGGCTGAAGAGCACAATGTAGATTTGGTTGTTTGTGTTGCTGCAGCAATGCGTCGCGGTATAACAGAAGGCAACCTTGCGAAAGGATTCCGTATTTCGGGTCTTGGCCAATTGGTTGAGATGGGCATTCAGTCGGATAGGTTAGTTGTATTCGGCGATTAAATGGGGATTGATATGAGCGAAACTACAGGCGGCGTTGAGTTTGATGAAGAATCAGGCGGCGCAATCAAGAAGTTTATGTTTGTAAACCGTAAAGCGCCTTATGGTACTATTTATGCGCTTGAGGGTTTGGAAGTGGTTTTGATTAGTGCTGCATTTGATCAAGACGTAAGCATGGCTTTTCTTGATGATGGTGTTTACGAAATTGTTAAAGGTCAGCATACCAAAGCAATCGGCATGAAGAATTTTTCTCCAACATATCGTGCATTAGAAGGTTACGATATTGAAAAGCTGTACGTTGAAAAAGAATCTTTAGAGCGGAGAGGTTTGACAGTTGATAACCTGATAGTGCCAGTTGAAGTTTTGACTTCTGCTGAAATGGGTGAATTGATGAGTCAGCAAGAAGTTCTTATCAGCTTCTAGTACAAGGAAAAGAGCATGTTACACATTGTTAATAAGTCTCCTTTTGAGAGCAACTCGTTGGAAAGCTGTGTGCGATTGGCTAGCGGTGTTGAGGGTAGTGCGCTTATTCTTATTGAAGATGGCGTTTATGCGGCTACAAAAGGTAGTGCGGCGGAAGAGCTCATTAAGAAAGCGGCAGCTACACTTAAAATATATGCACTTTGGCCAGATGTAGAAGCACGTGGTATGCAAGATGGTTGTATTGAAGGTATTAAGTTGGTCGATTATAGTGGTTTTGTGGAATTGGTAGCTGAACACAATGCTGCTCAGTCCTGGCTCTAATTGTTTATAACTTTATTTACGTAGGAGATTCATTATGGGTTTCGAAATTAACGGTAAGACATACGAGACTGACGAAGAAGGTTATTTGGTTAATTTGAGCGAATGGGATGAAGCTGCTGCTGCCCATTTGGCTGTTGAAGAAAAAGTTGACATGACTGACAGTCATTGGGAAGTTGTTCATTTTCTTCGTGAATATTACAACGACTACCAGATCGCCCCAGCAGTACGTGTATTGACCAAAGCAATTGGTAAGAAATTAGGGCCTGAGAAAGGTAACAGCAAGTACTTGTACGAATTGTTCCCATATGGTCCTGCTAAACAAGCATGTAAAATTGCTGGATTGCCAAAGCCAACAGGCTGTATCTAAGTAGTTGATGGGTGGAGGAGTAACACGGAATAAATTGTTTTATTTTCCGAAAAAATAATATAAGTCCGTCACGGTTAGCTGAGTGGTAATTCACTCAGCTAATTATTTAAGAGGTTTGTTGATGTCTTCCTTAACATTTATTTATGCATTCTTAATGTATGCTGCTACCGTAATTATGGTTACGGGTGTTGCCTTTAAGATATATACGTACAGTCGTACTCCTGCTCCTCTAAAAATTCCTACAACTCCAGCTCCCACTACGCAGTCTGGTGTTGTATTTCGTATTGTGCGTGAAGTCGTTTTATTTGAAAGCTTATTCAAAGCCAATAAATGGATTTGGATTTTCGGTTGGCTCTTTCATTTTGGGTTGTTACTAGTCCTTTTAAGACACCTACGTTATTTCACTGAACCCGTATGGTCCTGGGTTGTGCTTATCCAGCCATTTGGCATGTACGCGGGTTTTGCGATGGTTGCTGGTCTAGGCGGTTTATGGGCACGTCGTATACTTGTTGATCGTATTCGCTACATTTCCACACCTTCTGATCATTTAATGCTTCTCTTGCTAATCCTTATCGGTATTAGCGGCTTAACTATGAAGTTTGTAGCCCATACAGATATTGTTGCTGTTAAGCAGTTTATTCTGGGCTTAATGTATTTTGATATTCAGCCTATGCCTGCTGATCCTATATTGCTTATTCATTTAGGTTTGGTATCGTTCTTGATGATTATTTTTCCAATTAGTAAATTGCTACATGCGCCTGGTTTGTTCTTCAGTCCATCGCGTAATCAAGTAGATAATTCTCGTGATAAAAGACATCTTGCCCCTTGGGCTGCTGAACTAGAGAAATAATTTAAAGGGGTTGAATTGTGGCTGTTGCGGAATTTGAAGTACCCAAAGTACAACCATATCCACTTGTGGATATACCAAAAATTAAACCTGATGCTACTGTGCATTTAAAGTCTTTTCCTGCTTCTGAGAAAATTCAGGAGGGGATTGGTTTTCCAGGGCCTTTAGTTGATAACTGGCACAAAGTTGCAATCGATAAGATGGGCGATTTGCTTAATCGATATCGTTCACTTGCAGTTTATATGGATGCTTGCGTTCATTGTGGCGCTTGCACTGATAAATGTCATTACTTTTTAGGGACAGCAGACCCTAAAAACATGCCTGTTGCCCGCCAAGAATTAATGCGCAAGGTTTATCGTCGTTATTTCACTTTTGCGGGCAAGTATTTTCCTAAATTGGTTGGTGCGGCTGACTTGACCGAAGATGTTTTAAATGATTGGTATAGTTATTTTTATCAGTGTTCGGAGTGTCGTCGTTGTTCAGTTTATTGTCCTTATGGTATCGATACAGCTGAAGTCACTATGGCTGCTAGAGAAATTATGGACGCAGTTGGTATGGGTCAGAAATATACCAATGAAATTTTGGGTAAATTACATCGTATAGGTAACAATCTTGGTTTGCCTGGACCAGCATTGCTTGACACACTTGAAGGCCTAGAAGAAGACATTCTTGAAGATACTGGTGTGGCGGTTAAAATGCCTATTGACGTTAAAGGTGCTGAAGTATTGTTAATTACACCTTCAGCAGACTTTTTCTCAGAACCACATGTTGAAAGTTTGATTGGATATGCCAAGGTTTTCCATGAGGCTGGCATCAGTTGGACGTTGAGTTCTCTAGCCTCTGAGGCAGGAAATTTTGGATTGTTTATTGGTAGCTACGAGAACATGCGCAGAGCCGCGATGCGTATTCGTGAAGCCGCCCTTGAATTAGGTGTAAAACGTATTGTTGTTGGTGAGTGTGGTCATGCGTGGCGTGTAGCTTACAGTTTCTGGAACACTCTGACTGGTGTCGGTCATGGTGGTGAAGACGAGTTTACTCGCGCATTGCAAGCTCAGCTTGATCCACGTTATCCAGCTCCTCAGCATATTTGTGAAATGACATTGGATTTGATCAATCAAGGTGTATTGAAGTTTGACAAAGAAAAAAATGATCATCGCACGATCACTTTCCATGATTCTTGTAACGTGGCTCGTGGTTCAAGAATGGGCAATATGCCTGGTGGACAATTTGTTATTCCGCGTGAAATTATTAAAGCTGTTGCTAATAACTTTCATGACATGGCTGATGAAACAATTGGTGAAGGTACGTTCTGCTGCGGTGGTGGTGGCGGTATTTTAACAGATGATTTAATGGAAGTACGTGTTAAGGGTGCAATGCCTAGGATGCAAGCTCTGCAGTGTGTTGTTGACGAGCATCAGGTAAATTTTATGGCAGCTATTTGTGCAATTTGTAAAGCTCAATTTAGTAAGGTATTGCCATATTATAAGTTTGATATGAGCATGATAGGTGGTGTTCATCAGTTGGTAAGTACTTCGATTCGATTGAGCGAAAAGAAATAATCGGGGCCATTGGCACCTAATACTTGTGAGTTTAAGGAGAAAATTGAGATGTCAGTCACTTCAGACGATTTGAAAAAGAAACCCCTGACCTTCCGTCGTTATAAAGATGGTGAAACCCGGAACGAAAGAAAGGGTGCCAATTGGATTATGGATGCTGATCACACTCATAAGTGTCCTGAGTATGTGTTGAGTACTCCTCCTTGCCAAGGCAGTTGTCCTGCTGGTGAAGATATTCGTGGTTATTTGAATATCGTTCGTGGAATTGAGAAACCGCCAGCTGGAATGCCATGGCAGCAATATGCTTTCGAACGTATTACTTCAGCGAACCCTTTTCCGTCAGTAATGGGCCGTGTTTGTCCTGCTCCTTGTGAAAGCGGTTGTAACCGTAATGAAGTTGAAGACCATGTTGGTATCAATTCAGTTGAGCATTATGTTGGTGAGTACGGTATTGCTAATAACTTAGGCTTTACTAAACCAGAGAAAAACTCAGGTAAGAAGGTAGCGTTAATTGGTGGTGGTTGCGCAAGTTTGTCAGCAGCTTATCATCTGACCCTTAAAGGCCATGCTTGTACAATTTTTGATGATCATGCTGAGTTGGGTGGCATGATGCGTTACGGTATTCCAGGTTTCCGTACTCCACGTGAAGTATTGGATGCTGAAATTAAACGTATTATCGACTTGGGCGTTGAAGTTAAGCTTAATTGCCATATTGGTCGTGATGTTACGATGGAACAGATCGAAAAAGAATATGATGCTGTGTTTATGGGTCTAGGTGCTCAAAGTGGTCGTCCTTTACCAGTTGAAGGTGCCGAAGCGCCTAACTGTGTTACAGCTATGGCATTCCTTAAGGCATTTAACGATGGCCGTTTGCAGCACGTTGGTAAGCGAGTTGTTGTTATTGGTGGTGGTGATACATCCATCGACGTTGCCACTGTAGCTCGACGTCTTGGTCATATTACCAAGGTTAATGAGAATGATCGCCCTGAGCATGTAATTGCTGGTCAGGTTGCTCATGACGTTGCTCAGGTATCTGCTCGCGAAGGTGCGGAAGTCGTTTTGATTTCACGTGCCACAATGGACAAGATGAATGCTAACAAGCACGAAATTGACCACGCTTTAGCTGAAGGTATTGATATTCGTGGCGGTGTAACACCAGTAGCCGTGATTGTAGGTGCTGATGGTCGCGCCACTGCATTACGTGTTGCTGAATTTGATATGGTCAAGAATGAGACTGTCATTCGCCCAGGTACTGAAGTAGATATTGCTGCTGATCTGATTGTTTCTGCTATTGGACAGGCTGTTGATTTTACCGGCCTTGAGACTTTTAATAATGGTAATGGCTTGATCAAGTCAGACAAGAACTATCAAATTCCTGGTAAACCAGGTTTCTTTGTTGGTGGTGACGTTATTAAGCCTCACTTGCTGACAACTGCAATTGGCCATGGTGCAATTGCTGCTGATGGTATTGATCGCTACTTGGCGGGTGCTGAACAGGAAAAGCGTCCAAAGGTTGATGTACACCACTTCGATTTGCTGCGCAAACTGGAAGAAAAAGGTCTGCAGCCTACAGAGTATGATCACAAGCAGGTATGGGGAACGGATTCAGCTAAATTCTCAGTTCATAACTTTGAAGACCGCTCACTGAAGTATGTTATTCCTTCAGATGAACTTTTCTTGGGCCATTTCCCATTCGTACCTCGTCACGTGCGTAACATGACAATGCTGGATGCCGAACAGGCTTTGGGTAACTTTGAAGATCGTCTTGATGTTTTGTCTGAAAAAGAAGTTATTGATGAAGCAAAGCGTTGCATGAGTTGTGGATTATGTTTTGAATGTGATAACTGCGTTGTTTATTGCCCACAAATCGCGGTGTTTAAAGTGAAGCGCGATGTCAATACAACAGGTCGTTATGTTGATACTGACTACAGCAGATGTATTGGCTGCCATATTTGTGCAGATGTTTGCCCAACCGGTTACATCAAAATGGGTATGGGTGATTAAGTGATGATAAGCCTGGCAAAGATCCGCACTTTACTGAACTGGAAGATGGGTGCATTAATTGCGGCTCTTCTCACAATCAGCGCGGTTTCGGTTGCTTCTAGCGAGCCTGAGTCTAACTCAGGCCGTGTGCCGAAACCCAAGATTGAAATTGAGAAGGGCGATAAATGTGTTGAAGATGAAGATTTCATGCGTCGTAATCACATGAAACTTTTGATGCACAAGCGCGATGAAACAATGCATAAAGGCATTCGTACAAAGAAATACAGTTTGCAAAACTGTATTGAATGTCACGCAAGCAAGAAAAATAATAGTGTGCTTGGTAGCAATGAAAACTTTTGTCAAAGTTGCCATAGCTATGCTGCTGTTAAGATTGATTGCTTTGAATGTCATGCCAGCAAACCAAAAGTGCAGCCATCAGCCGGGTTTTTTCACCCTATCGTTCCACCTGCTACACCAGGAGTGGCGGCTACAGACAAAGAAAGTCATGGTCTGTCATATAGTATGAGGCAACAAATGCGTTCAAATGTTAATGAGCAAAACAATGCTGGAGTAACTAGATGAGCTGCGCGAATAAAAGTCGGAGAGAGTTCCTTGGTACGACTGCAGTTGCAACAGCAAGTTTAGCTGTTGCTCCTGGGGTAATGCTAATTGATATGGCTCACGGACGTGCACCAGAGGAAGCTGCTTCAAGCAGTGTTCGTTGGGGTATGTTGGTTGATACGAATAAATGCGATTCTGGTTGTACTGATTGTGTGACTGCTTGTAATACTGAAAACGGTCTTTCAGGTGACACAAGTGAGACAGGTTCTCAATGGATTCGTAAGGTAGAGCTTAAAGATATGCGTACTGGCAAGGCTACATCCTTGCCCATGATGTGCCAGCATTGTGCTGAGCCACCTTGTGTTGATGTTTGTCCAACGGGAGCTTCTTTTAAGCGTGCTGACGGAATTGTACTTGTAGACAAGCATATTTGTATTGGTTGCCGTTATTGTGTAATGGCTTGTCCATATAAGGCTCGCTCATTCATTCACGAAGCCTTGGCTGATCAAAATCCTGATGTGCCACGTGGGAAAGGTGTGGTTGAATCCTGCACCATGTGTGTTCATCGCGTTGACAAAGGTCAGACTACTGCCTGTGCTGAGGCATGTACAAAGGCTGGTCACGATGCCATTTTATTCGGTGATTTAAATGATGCGAACAGTGAAATTTCAAAGCGTGTAAGCACATTTGCTACCAAGCAAGTGCGAGCTGATTTGGGATTGAATACTGGCGTTCGTTATCAGGGGATTTGAAATACATGAGTTCAATAGCCTTTCGTCAAATTGAAGGTCGCAGCGCAGGTTATTATATGTTGCTTGCTGCTTTAGGTCTTTTTGTGTTGTTTGGTTTGGGATCCGCCTACTACATGGAAGAACATGGCCACATAGTAACCGGGATGACAAATCAGGTTGTTTGGGGTATGCCGCATGTTTTTGCAGTATTTCTGATTGTTGCAGCATCTGGTGCATTGAATGTTGCTTCTATTGGTTCTGTATTTGGTAAAACCATGTATAAGCCTTTGGCACCGCTTTCTGGATTGCTTGCAATCGCTTTGTTAGCGGGTGGTTTGACTGTGTTGATGCTGGATTTAGGCCGACCTGATCGCGTTATAATTGCCATGACTTACTACAATTTCAAGTCTGTTTTTGCTTGGAATGTGTTCCTTTATACTGGCTTTTTCACTATCGTTGCTGCTTATATCTGGACGATGATGGAACGCCGTATGAATGTATTTACTAAATCTGTGGGTGTGGCTGCATTTATTTGGCGTTTGCTATTAACTACGGGTACTGGTTCTATCTTTGGCTTCCTGGTTGCACGACAAGCTTATGATTCGGCATTACTTGCGCCGATGTTTATCATCATGTCTTTTGCTTATGGATTGGCGGTATATCTGCTTGTATTAATGGCAGCATACAGTCATACAAACCGTCCTTTAGGCGATAAGGTTGTGCTGAGATTGAAGAAATTGCTAGCTGTCTTTATTTCTGCATCGCTTTATTTTGTTGCTGTCTTCCATATGACAAATCTTTACTTTGCTAAAAAGCATGGAATTGAGAGTTTTATTCTGGTAAACGGGGGTATTTATACCCAGTTGTTCTGGATTGGTCAGATACTCATTGGTGGAATCTTGCCATTAGTTATTTTGTTTCACCCTACATTGGGTAAATCCCGTTCATGGATTGCTATTTCATCTGTAATGGTAATACTGGGTGGTTTGGCTCAGATGTATGTAACAATTATTGGTGGACAGGCATTTCCACTGGAATTATTCCCTGGAATGCATGAATCTAGCAGTTTTTATGATGGTGTTATACATGGTTATCATGCAAGCTTGCCCGAAACTATGCTTGGTATTGGTGGTATTGCTATTGCAGGTGTAATTGCTGCTTTTGGTATCAAAGTGCTTCGTTTTTTACCAGATAGTCTGGACGATAAGGTGATAGACGCTAATCATGGCTCAAAGGCCTTGTCAAAGTAATATTGGTCACTGGTTTCACGTCTTTGCTGTTGCTAAATGCAGTAAAGACGAATGAGAACTTCACTTTTCTTCCAAGAAAGGTGAAGTTTTTTCACATAGACTTAAAATGAATTCTCTTCATTTATTCAGTCATAATTTCAGCCTTCTTAAGGCTAGCTAATACGTGGCGTATTGCTACTTGGCGGAATACAATGTCCCAATTTCTTATTTCTGCAGCACATAAATCTTCTGGTAAAACGACCATTAGCATCGGGTTATGTGCAGCGCTCAAGCAACGCGGCTTAATTGTACAACCCTTTAAAAAAGGGCCTGATTATATCGACCCTATGTGGTTGACCATGGCTAGTGGTTTACGTTGTCGTAATCTTGATTTCTACTTGATGGATAACGAGGAAATTCTTTCCATGTACCATCAATATTCAGAGAAAGCTGATGTTACCCTGATTGAGGGTAACAAAGGTTTGTATGATGGTCTTGATCTTGATGGCAGTAACAGTAACTCTGCTTTAGCGCGCTTGTTGGATGTGCCAGTTGTGCTAGTTATTGATGCGCGTGGTATGACTAGAGGGATTGCACCATTAATTCTTGGATATCAGGCATTTGACCGTGAGGTTAAAATATCCGGCGTGATACTGAATCATTTGGGTGGTGCACGCCATGAAGGTAAATTGCGAGCAGTGATTGAGCACTATACAGATGTTCCAGTTTTGGGTGCTATTCACCATGACGAAGGTTTGCAAATCAAGGAACGTCATCTTGGGTTGATGCCAAGTAACGAGACGGAGGAAGCTGTTAACTATGTGGCTGATATCAGCAAAGTCATAAGTGAACAAGTGAATCTTGATCAGCTGGTGTCCCTCGGAAAAACTTCCAAACCTAAACCATCCATTTCAGAATTCAATACAGCCTATACTGATGTTAAGCGAGTGCGGATAGGGTTGGCTCAGGATAAAGCTTTTGGTTTTTATTATGCGGATGATTTGGATGCAATGGAATCTGCAGGCGCAGAAATTGTTTTCATTGATACGTTGAATGACAAAGTATTGCCTGATATTGATGGGTTATTTATTGGCGGTGGGTTCCCTGAAATGATGATGAAGGAACTTGAAGCTAATGCGACTCTTCGTGTACAGATTCGCGAAGCCATTGCTAAGGGTTTGCCCGTTTATGCAGAATGTGGTGGATTAATGTATCTTTCTCGAAGTTTGACCTGGCAGGGCAGTACTTGCGAGATGGTGGGAGTCATACCTGGGGATATTGTTATGAACCCCAAGCCGGTTGGTCGGGGCTATGTCAGGTTGGAAGAAACTGGTTTATCTCCTTGGCACCGTGATAAAGACGAGGCTAAAGTTGTTATACCTGCCCATGAATTTCATTATTCCAGTCTGGAAAATCTTGAAGGTGATATCAAGTTCGCTTATAGGGTATTACGTGGCTACGGTGTGGATGGCGAACATGATGGTATTATGATCAATAATATGTTTGCTTCCTATAGCCATTTGCGTAGCCTGAAAGCATTTAACTGGGCTGAACGCTTTGTAGTATGGGTTCGTAAAATTGCAATGCAACGTAAACTGGCCAGTGAGTCAGTTGCATAGTTAATTAATTAAAGGAAACTGAAATGATTACAGTGACACCAGGAGCAGCTGAGCAGATTCGTTTGGCATCTGAGCAAACTGATGCAGTTGGTCTGCCGTTACGTATTGCTGCCAAATATTTGGCTGATGGTTCCATGCAATATGGTATGGGTTTTGATGAGATAAGAGAAAATGATCATCAGGTTATTTCTGAAGGGGTTTCGCTTTTAGTGTCAGCAAACAGTGAAATGCTTTTGAATGGAACGGTTGTTGATTTTGTTGAACTCAATCCAGGTGAGTTTCAATTTATATTTATTAACCCCAATGATACTGGTGTTCCTCCTGCCAAGAAACAAGGTGGTGGATGTGGTAGTGGCGGCTGCGGTACTGGAAGTTGTGGAAGCAGTAGTAGCAGTGGTGGCGGTTGCGCTTAAATCTTGCTGTTTTCCCTACAAAGTGGGGGTTAGATGAATTTCGATCTTATTGTAATTGGTAGCGGGCCCGGTGGGTATAAGGCTGCCATTACAGCAGCACATCTTGGTGCTAAAGTTGCTTTGGTAGAAAAAGGTTTGGCAGGTGGTACTTGTCTTAATCAAGGCTGTATCCCGAAATCGACATTGCTACATCTTGCGACTTTGATCGAGGATATCAACGATCTTCAAGGTAGGGGTTTAGTAGGGGAGGTTAAGGGTGACTTCTCGGCTGCAATGGCGCATAAAAACGCAGTAGTTAAGGGTATTCGCGACAATTTTTCTGTCTGGCTTAAACGCTTGGGGATACAAGTGTTTTATGGGACTGCTAAGTTGAGTGGTGCTCAGAATGTTGATGTTTTGCTGGCGGAAAATGCAAATCTGAGTGCGGATGAACAAGTTGACGAATTGGTTAAACTGACTGCGCCGCGCATTGTTTTGGCTACAGGATCTAAGCCGAAAGAGTTTGATATTTGCCCAACAGATGGTTCTAGAATTATCAGTTCCAAAGATTTCATGTTTACACTGGATCATCTGCCTGTGTCTGTTTTGTTCGTAGGTGGTGGGGCTATAGGCACTGAACTTGGTTTTCTGATGCACCAATTTGGCTCAAAAGTATGTATTGTCGAGCAGGGTGAACGCTTGCTGAATCAAGCGCGGATACCTGATCGAGCTAGTAATATACTGGAACGCAAATTTAAGCGTATCGGTATTGAAGTGCGTAAAAACGCTTCGGTGGCGAGTTGTGAGGTCATGGATGATTCGGTTTCGGTCACTTTCACGAATGGTGACACTGCCTCTTACGAACGTGTTTTGGTGGCGATTGGAAGGGAACCTGTTATTACTGGTCTTGGTCTTGAGGATGTGGGTATTGCTTTAACTGATGATGGCTTTATTCAGACTTCGGATTATCTTGAAACCAGTGTTCCAGGAATTTACGCAATCGGCGATGTTAAACCTGGTCCAATGACTGCAAATGCGGCGCTTCATGACGCCAAAATTGCAGCGGCAAATGCAATTAAGGGTAATCGTTTGCATTCGAATTATTTCAAGGTGCCGGTTGTTATCAATTCAGCGCTAGAGATTGCTGCGGTAGGTTTAACAGAAGACCAGGCGGACGAAGCAGGATTTGAATCAGATGTGGCCCGGGCAAGTTTTGGTGGCTCGGGTAAATCGAGAGCGCATCACGATTTTGAAGGCTTTATTGAAGTTGTTCATGATACAGAAACTGGGCAGTTGCTCGGTGGTTGTATTGTAGGCCCTGAAGCGGGTGAACAAATTCATATGCTTGAAGCTGCTTGCCAGTCAAATAGAGGGCTTTGGTTTTTTAAGGATATGAGCTACAGTCACCCCTCTTGGTGTGAAGAGCTTGAAACGGCGATTGATCCTTATACTGCTGCGTACTCAAAAACAGATAAAATGATTTTCCCCGGCATTTATGCTGATAAGCCTTGATTTGTTGTTAGTTTTGATTAATAGGTGTGATTTATGAATTTTTTTCCAGCTTTTCTGGATATGCGTGGTAATAAATGCTTGGTAATCGGCGGGGATGAAACCGCTTCGCGTAAAGCAGCTCTTTTACTTAAATGTGGCGCTAAAGTGACGGTAGTTGCGCCTGAAATGTGCGATGACTTTAGTCATTTGCCTGAGCAGGACATGCTTTCGCATTGTAAAGATCCTTTTATTCCTGCAATGCTGGATGATGCTTTTCTGGTCATTGCGGCTACTGAAGATGAATCGCTTAATAAACTGGTTTCTGAAACTGCTAAAAAACAGCGGATTCCAGTTAACGTAGTGGATCGACCTGAATATTGTTCTTTTATTATCCCTTCGATTATCGACCGCTCACCGATGATGATTGCGATTTCAACAGGTGGTGATTCGCCCGTCCTGGCGAGGTTGTTGAGGGCAAGACTGGAAGCATTGATACCTGCGGCTTATGGTCGTTTGACAGCGCTTGCGGGAAGTTTTCGTGAAAAGGTCAAAGAGCGTTTCAAGATTCCTGCTCAGCGTCGTATATTTTGGGAAAAGGCACTTGAAGGTCCAGTGGCAGAGATGGTATTTGCTGGCCGTGAACAAGATGCAAGTGTCGCACTGGATAAATTGCTTCAGTCTGAATCGGGTGATGCGCTGCCGCGTGGCGAGGTTTATCTTGTTGGTGGCGGGCCTGGAAATCCCGAGTTGTTGACCTTCCGTGCAGTCAGGTTGATGCAGCAGGCAGACGTAGTTGTATACGATAATCTTGTTTCTGCTGCGGTATTGGATCTGTCAAGGCGTGATGCTGAGCGTATTTATGTCGGTAAACAGGCTAATAACCATGCAATGCCTCAGGAAGGAATTAATCAGTTATTGGTGCGCTTGGCTAAAGAGGGTAAACGCGTTGTGCGCTTGAAAGGTGGTGACCCCTTTATCTTTGGTCGCGGTGGTGAGGAAATTGAGACTTTGTCGGAAAATGATGTGCCTTTCCAGGTGGTCCCAGGTATTACGGCTGCTTCGGGTGTGGCAGCTTATACTGGCATTCCACTGACACATCGGGATTATGCCCAGTCATGCGTATTTGTTACAGGGCATTTGAAAGATAACACTATGAATCTGGATTGGAATGGTCTGGCCAGACCCAATCAGACGGTGGTTATTTACATGGGGTTGATGGGTTTGCCAGTGTTGTGTAAGGAGTTGATCGTACATGGTCTTGCTACAACTACACCCGCAGCAATTGTTCAGCAAGGTACAACGCCTAATCAGCGGGTATTAACCGGAACGCTTGAGACACTACCTGGACTGGCCAAGGATGCTAACTTAAAGCCGCCAACTTTGATTATTGTTGGTAATGTCGTTAGCTTGCATGAAAAACTTTCCTGGTTTAAAACAGAGGATTCTGAGCATCCACTAAGTGCTGCACCACTTGAAGATGCTTAATTCAATCTGTTAGTTTTACAAGATTAGCCGTGGGATATTCTGGAAGGGACAAGTTGATGTTCCACGGCAAATACGGCTGCTTCTACACGTGAAGACAGGTTTAATTTTGCAAGTATATGGCGTACATGCAACTTGACTGTGTCGTGGCTAATGTCTAGTGCTCTAGCAATGGTTTTGTTGCTTTCACCATGAGCCAGGTGCATTAATATTTCTCGTTCTCTTTGAGTTAAATGTGCAAGCAGATCTTCTTGCGTGTTACTTGGGGAGCCATCTTGCAATAAGCTGACTAATTTCATGGTCATAGTGGGTGATACGACAGTTTCCCCACGGGCAGCACGCTGAATTGCATCGACAAGATCATCTGGTTCAATATCTTTCAGCAGATATCCGCGGGCGCCTGCACGCAATGCATTTGCCAAATCTTCCTGGGCGTCGCTTACTGTCAACATGAGTATAGGGATATTAACCCCCTCTGATCTGAGTTGAGTGAGCAGAGAGATGCCATCAATGGGGGGCATGTTGAGGTCCATAATCACTACATCAGGCTGCTGTTCGGCTAATAATGTGCGGGCTTCAGCAGCGTTACCCGTTATGCCTACAACTTTGATGTTACCACGATGCTCAAGTAACTCGGCAAGCCCCATCCGGAATAGCGTGTGGTCATCAACCAGTACAATTCTCAGATGCTCTGTCATGCGTTTTTATCCTTTCGGTCTGATGTGACTGGAAATTTAAGCTGGAGGCGAGTCCCTTCTCCAATTTGACTGTCAATCGTGATGTCTCCACCTAAGCGTTGAGCACGCTCTCTCATGATGTTAAGTCCAAAATGCAATCCATTTTGTTGATTATTAATGCTTTTAAGGCCAATGCCATCATCTTCAACAGTAATCAGATATTGCCCCTCTTTGATTTCCATTGTTAATTTAACACGCTGTGCACGTGCATGTTTGCAAATATTGATCAATGCTTCCTGCACGATGTGAAAAACCTGAACTTCCTGATTCGGAGTGAGATTCAGGTCTTGGGTAAAATTGACGAAATCAATGTTTACCAAGGATTTGTCGCAATATTTCAACATCACATCTTCTAGCGCTGGTACCAGGCCTCTGGGGTCCATGCGATAACGGAACTGCCCCAATAAGTCTCTTAACCCTGAATAGGCAGACTCTACAGCTTCATCCACGTCATTTAAATATTTGTTACTCATTGTTTCGTCACTAGCAATAAGTGCTTCTCTGAGCAAGGCAACGCGCATTTTCATGTAAGCAATTGTCTGTGCGAGTGAGTCATGTATTTCATTCGCGAGCATTTGTCTTTCATTCGTCAGGCTAATGCGCATATTTTCACGGGTTAGCCGTGCATTTTCCAAAGCGATACCGAGATGTTCGCTGATAGAGAAGAAGAGCAGGGACAAATCTTCCGGAATAGGAGAGTCTGTTGCCATGAAGAGGTTGTACACCCCCATCACTTTGCCTTTATGGCGTAAGGGTACGGCGATGACATTTTTGCACCCGTCACCAAAGTAATTCAGTGCAGTGACTTCTCTGCACATGCTTGGGTGATTGTCAGATTGTATGGTGTGTTCACGTGCAGCGTGTCCGCAAATTCCGCACTCTAACGGGACATATTCTTCTTTATCGATGACATCTTGCGGTAATCCGATTGATCCGACCAGGCGCAGATGTTTTCCATCGCTGGTAATGATGCGTACTGCCCCCGCATCTGCACCAGATAGTCTTATCATGGTGCTGAGAAAGCGCTCCAGCAACTCTTCAAGGTTGTTGTCACTGCTTAAGCTGGCTGTAATTTCAGAAAGCGCATGCAGCGCAGGTATTTTGTAGGTACCTTGAGATGAAGATTTTTTGGATGACGTAGTCAAAATTTCAAGATAAGGTGTCATTTGTTTCCATAGGTCAAAGACGCGAATTAATGCACAGAAATTTGCGCCAATCTATGGCAACATTAATATGATGTAACTAACGTTTCATTCTATAGTGACATAAAATTTCTTGCAATCATATGCGGTTATGCGTGAGTGTCGGAAATAATTTAATGGCATTATATTGCGTGAAATCTAATTAAAATGAAAACCATATGGCATTATTTTCGTGAATGTAAATCTTTTTATTTTTATAATATATTGATATAAAAATAAAAAATTAAAGCGCAACCCAGTGAGATATATGGCTCGGTAATTTTATTTTCACGGAAAGTTCAAGCCGACTATTTTTCAATCATGTGGCGAATGACTTGGTTAAATGGTTCGATCCATTCTTGCGCGAACTGATTGTTGCATGCATTGATTTCAGAAATAGCGCGAAGGATTGAACGACTGTGGCCGCGGTGGCTATGTTTTAGCATAACAGCTTCAAAGGCATCAATAATGGCCAGTATTTTCGCTCCTGAGCAAATCTGGTCCTGCTTTAATCCTTTGGGGTAACCTGTGCCATCTGGCGTTTCATGGTGTTGCAACACCATCTTGGCAGCTTCTTGCCAATCAGGCATGCGTTCCAGAAGTCCTGCACCATATGCCGGGTGTGCATGTAATGCAATTTTGTCCATTTCATTTAAACGATCCGGTTTTAGCCAGATGGATTCAGGCAGAAACATCATTCCTACATCATGCATGTATATAGCGGCTTCCAATTGAATGGGATCAACTGGTTCTCCAGCTAATTTGTTTGTAACCAGTGCCAAATGAAGCAAGCGAGCTGTTCGTCCTTCAAAGTGGGGGGATCTGCTTTCATATTGCTGTGCAAGTGACCGGAAAAAAGCTAAGTGGGTAGCAGTGCTTTCAGACCTGGGAGATACAGCGTGTTTCCTGGCGTTATTGGATACAGGGGTGCTGGAAGGTCGAAAGCCCGTTATAGACTGAATCAACTGATGTGTGAGAATTTCAAGTTGCACTTGTCTTGCCTGGCTTAGCCCATCCAGTTCTTCAGCAAGAATACCAAGCTTTAAACTTGAGACAGATTTGCCTGTGGCTAATGCATTCATTGCTAATTCCAGGCGGTCTATAGCCAACAAAATAGTTTCACCCAGTAATTCCGTAAATTGTAGTTTACCCGAGCGGATACGATCTAGAATGGTTTCAATGGGATGAATTATCGCTACACCCAGATCAACTCGGCATAAGGCAGCGTCACCTTTGATATTGTGAAGTGCACGGAAAAGATTGGCGATAACGGCTTGATCTTCAGGAAATCGTTTCAGGTGTGCAATATCGCTTTCAATATTATGGGCGTAGTCGGCTAAGGCTTCAGTGAAGTCCTTTAGTGAGTCATTATCAATAATCTGTGGTTCGTTATAAGTATTGGAATTGCTCATCCGCGATTTTCCAAATAAACAGGTTGTTGCCGATTTCAGTTGGCATTCATCTCATGGTGCAACTGAATTGGCAAATAGTAAAGTTGATTTGTCTTGTTGTATGGGAAGAGCTTGCAAAGTGCCGTATAGGTTAATTGGTAAATTCATTCGGGATTTTGAGTTTCGACAACTGGACTTCAATTGTGCTGGCATTATCAGCCAACCAAATATCGCCATCCTGAATAGTACAATGCAACTTCATATTACGTTGAGCTAGTTTAGTTAGCTCTCTGGTGGTTTCTAGCGACAAGTTGATAACTGATAAGTTGTTTGATTTTTCAAGCTTACTGCTGCTTTGATCCCACCACATATCAGCGACACGACCACCATAAGTGTAAAGAATGACCTGACCTGATCGCCCACAAGCTTTGCGAATTAGCTTTTCATCTGGCAAACCAACGTCTATCCACAGATCAATTGCACCAGTTAAGTCTTTATGCCAGAGATCGGGCTCGTCATCTGCGCTAATTCCATTTCCAAAAGTTAAATATTCACTGGCGTTTAAAGCAAATGCCAATACACGAACCATCATGCGCTCGTCAGTTTCGGATGGATGTTGAGCAATGGTGAGTAAATGTTCCTGGTAATAATTACGATCCATGTCTGCAATTTGCAGATCAATTTTAAAAATGGTTGATTTGAGCGCCATAAGGTTTTTGTTTGTCCGTATAGATTAACGTATTGTTTTAATTAATGTTTAAGGGATGAAATGAGTAGCGCATCATAGTGAGGTGAAAAAACGCGTGCTCATTTCTTCAAGGCCCAATTCTTGTAATACTTCATTAAGGCGTTCAGTGGGGCGTTTGCGCGGCAAATTTTTGAATTGGGCAATAATCAGTTCATTTTTCATGGAATGTTCCCATCCGACAAGTTCAGTTACGTTGACCTGATAACCGTGAGCCTCTAGCTGAAGGCAACGCAACACATTGGTAATGTGGCTGCCAAACTCTCTGGTATGCAGTGGGTGACGCCAAATTTCAGTCAATGTGTTTTTGGCAAGAGTCTTACCTTTGTTCTTTTTAAGTACTGAAGCGATTTCAGCCTGGCAACACGGAACTAGAACGATGTACTTTGCGTGTTTTTTCAAAGCAAAATGAATGGCATCGTCAGTAGCGGTGTTACATGCATGCAATGCTGTAACAATGTCGATTCTGGCGGGTAAAAGATGGGATTCAATCGAGTCTGCAACGGACAGATTTAGAAAAGACATACCCGGAAAATCAAGTTTCTGAGCTAATTCCTGGGATTTTTTAACCAACTCATCCCGTGTTTCTATGCCGTAAATACGAGAGCCGTTATTTAATCCTTTAAAAAATAAATCGTAGATAATAAAACCCAGATATGATTTACCTGCGCCATGATCCACCAGCTGTATATCTAAATGATCTTTTTGAATTTCTTTCAGAAGTGGTTCAATGAACTGATAAAGATGATAAACCTGTTTCAGCTTTCGACGGCTATCCTGATTCATTTTGCCATCGCGGGTGAGAATATGTAGTTCTTTTAAGAGTTCTATGGATTGACCTAGTCTGATTTCGTTCTTGTCATTCATCTAACTTAATATCCTAATTGCGTCAGAACTCATCTAATGGTGCTCTTTAGAGTGGCGAAACCTATTTTTTTTGAATTTGATTAGTCAAGCAAATGCAATCTAACTATGCGAGTTGGTAAAGTCTTCGATTAGCTTCCCTATGGTTGTATTTTGCTTTGCAGCAATGATTTTTAATTTAGTGCGCAAATCATGGCGGATATTGATAGTTAATCTTACAAACCCTTCAGGTGCCAATCCAGGGCTGCGTTTTTTGGGTTTATTTAATACAGGTTTTAACGCTTTGGTTTTTGGCTTGCTAACCGCAACTGATTTGCTATTGCTGAGTGCAGACTTCACTGGTTTGGGATTTGAGGATTTACCAATTGATTTCTTGGTATTTTGCTTGCCCGTTTGTGGGCGTGGCTTGGTGGTTGTTCGCTTGGTGGGCTTTGCAGCTTTTATTACCTGATTATCTTCGGGAAATAAAAAATCCAGTTGCGTTGCCTTGGTTATCGATTTTCTTGCCATATCTGCCTTGGTAATTGACTAGCTGAAATAGGAATGCGCATATAAGTACATACATATGCAAATCGTATTGTAACATTATATTGGAAATCTACAGAGAGGGGGATCAAACTGGAATTTTGTCACTCGTAACCGAGTTAAAGCCAAGGAGATAGCTCCAGTATCCCTTCGAAAGCTTCATGTAAGCAAAAATCATCCCAAAAGATGATCTTGTAGCGTGCAAGTAGTTGGTTCTCTGATCTAACGCTAACCGTCTACGCCTGTCAAACAGCGCGTTGAATTTTCCACTTTTTGTGAATTTCAGCATCTGTGGAAAGAACTCATAACCTCTTGTAGTTTGTGGATTCTTTGAAAGACTACTGGCAAATATGCGCGCTGTTTGGTGGAAAATATTGTACGCTGTTTGGCACTCTTGGAGCTCTAATAATGGCCATGTAGCATGAAAGTTATTCCTTCCCGATCTAACGCCAACCGTCTAAGCCTTCTTCACAAATTCGGATTTCAGCTGCATCGCGCCAATTCCATCGATCTTACAGTCGATGTCGTGATCGCCTTCCACTAGACGGATGTTCTTCTCCTTCGTTCCAAATGAAATTAGGGCTATAGCTGCCTTTTAGGTGGCTCATGGGTTACCAGCGCCTTTGAGGCGCCAAAACGATAAACCTCCGGCTTTGCCGGAGGTAACTTAATTGGTGTCAGTCAGTGAATTTTTTTCACCAATAGTGTTAGGGGTTACAGCCCAAAGAGTTTATCAAGCAATTTTTTGTAGAGAGGTGAACTCTCCGCTTCTCTCAACGACAATAAGCGAACAATATCGCCTTTTTTGCGTCGTCCTAGTTCTGGACTTTGTATGGCAACTTTGTTGTAGGTGTTTTGAACCCATGTGTGAACATTGGGAAGTAATTCTTGAAGGCTATCAGCAACTAGTTTTTCTAGGGTTATAGTGGTTTTCTTCCCAATTTCATTTAAGATGCTGTAACTGGTTCTTTCGTCAAACATATTGTTCTCCCTGTTGAGCCTCTCATTCGGCTGAGGGTCCATATTAGATTCGATGGTCAGCGGACTCAACGAGGGATACTGTTTTACAATAAAACTAACAAGTTCTATTTATAGAGAGTTAAATAAATGTGCATCGGACTGTTTACTTCTAGTGACATATAATTCTGCCGTACCTAACTACCTTTTCTATTTGTTGTTTTCATTACCTTTGAATACCCCTTGATACCAAAGAAACCCAGTGCCAAAGCTAGTAACACAAAATGCCAAAGCGTATTTTAAGTAAAAATTTAGAAAAAAGTCGCTGTCACTAAAGAAATTTACGTACCAACATTTCATTAGAAAATCAAAGCTACTCCATGTTTCATAGCGAGGGCAATAACTTTCAGTCATTGCTAATGCAACTGCAACTAGCGCAACAGATGCTACCATCACAATCATTCCGATCTTTTTATGGTTTTCCATAAGTTTTCCTACAATAAAATTTAGTGGTTATTTCAATATCTAAACTATATAGCAATAACCATTCTAAATGTATTGAAAACTAACTCGGTTATGGTTGCTTTTCTTTTTTGTGTATCAGTAGTCTTAGCTTTAAAATTGAAACTCAAATATCGGACAGAAATTTCCCCCGGAGAAGGCTGAACTTTTACAGCCCCCAGACACTCAATTCGGAGCTTCAGAAAAGCAAAAAGCCACCCCGAAAGATGGCATTGTTGTTTGAAGAGTATTTTGGCTTCCTGATGTAACGCGTAACCCTACGCCTTCTTCACGAATTCGGATTTCAGCTGCATCGCACCAATTCCGTCGATCTTGCAGTCAATGTCGTGATCGCCTTCCACCAGACGGATGTTCTTTACCTTTGTCCCAACTTTCACTACCAAGGACGATCCTTTGACCTTCAGATCCTTGATCACCACCACGGTGTCGCCGCTCTTAAGTTCGTTTCCATTGGCATCGCACACGACGCGCTGGTCATCAGTGCTCTCTGTTGCCTCTTTCGGCCACTCGTGTGCACATTCCGGGCAGACGAACATGGTGCCGTCTTCGTAGGTGAATTCCGAATTGCATTTTGGACATTTGGGTAGTGTAGTCATGGGTTGTCTCCTGTATTGGCGAACGTATATTGCTCAGTGCTGTGCTCGTTATCGAGCCTCAAAGCAGTCTATACAGACCCCGAAATAGAAAAAAGCCCTGCATTTCTGCAAGGCTTTATATCTGTGGCTCCCCGACCTGGACTCGAACCAGGGACCTGCGGATTAACAGAACAACCCACGAGCTACACTATACTTAAAATGTTGAAGAATTGGAAGGTAATTTTTTGAGGGTGTTTAGCTTTATCTGTGGGACCGAACCTATACCGAACTTTACTTTTTTATATCAATCACTTAATTGAAAAAATATAAAACAAAACAACATATTGTACTTTTTTTATCCGAACTTTTACTGAGCATTTCTCTAGGTATTGTAAGCGAATTGGCACTAATCACCACCCTCATGAGTGGTGCAGGGCTGGGAGGGAAACGGAATCCCCATGGTGGCCCGAAATTGCCCAGAGTGGGGCAGAGGGAGCCCCAGAGAGACACGTTTTGGCGGCGGATGGGGGTAGGTAACCCGCGCCGAAACTGGTGCCAGAGGGTGCTACTGTGGGCCAGTTTGTCGAAGGGAAATTCAGCAAGCGACAACAGTTATCCAGGCCCAGATGTTGAATTGTGTCCTTATGATTGCGCTTGTGAATCACCTATAAAATAGATAACCTATTATCAATAAGTTAATAAAATATTTTGGTACTAGTGATATCAAGATATCCTGGCAATTCTTTCATGTGAATAACTGTTAGGCCAATGATGAATAAGCTACATCAGAGAGTTGGGGCGATTAGTAACGCTCATGTAGGTGCTGATTTTGAAAATGCAGCTTTATTGTTTTTCAATAAGCAGGGAATGCACCTTACGCGTAATTTTCCACTAAAAATAGGCATTTCCCTAAAGAAGAAAAATCATTGTTTTGATCTTGGTTCAGCTAGTCAAAAAATTATCATCGAATGTAAATCGCATAGGTGGACTGCGGGAGGTAAGGTTCCTAGCGCCAAAATGACTAAATGGAATGAAGCCATGCTATATTTTCATCTCTCGCCAAAAGATTTCAAAAAAGTATTTTTTACACTTCACGACAAAAGACAAACTACTGGAGAAACGCTTGTTTCCTACTATAAAAGAACTTATTTTCATCTTATTCCTGAAGATGTAGAGTTTATTGAGTTTGATGAGTCAACTGGTGACATTATTGGCGTATAAAAAGCTTAATCTAATATATTAGCAATCCTTGGATGAGGTGAAAATTTTCTCTCCATTGGTTCTACCTGGAGGCCAAATTTGTCCATTAGGAGGCAATTTAGTTCTAGCTATCTCTTCCAAATCTTGAAACGTCGTTTTAGCTCTTTGATAATAAAATCAATCAATTCTTGTGCAAAAGAGCCAAATCCAGGTATTGCACCAGCAAGGCTATTTAATATGGTGCTGCCCTTATCAAGAACTTGTTCTAAATTATCAAGTCCGCCTCCTTGCTTCAATTCTAGATAACTGTTTTCAAATGATTCTAGTTTGAGTTTTAATTGATTTCCATTTAAGCCGGATTGACTCATCTCCGGACATTCATCTGGATATTGGATGCATGTTTCCCCTATCAAACTTTCCAACATGGGCAACGCTTCTTCTAAGCTATTTCGATAATTTATCTGGAACTGTGATCGAAACAGGATTGGACTAGATTGCTCAATCACTTGTAGCAGTTCAATCATTGATGCAAGGAAAGCACTTAACGTTTCAATTGTTTCAAGACTTAGCGTTTTAATTGTTTCAGGCATTTTCTTATCTCCTATGATGGATAATAGTCATTCACCAGACCCATCGGTCAGCACAATTGAAAATCGCAATGAACGTCATTATGCAATAACCGACTGATTTTTTTTTTGAGATACCCTGTAATTGGCTATCTACTTCTAGGATTTTAATGATAGTACAGATTAAAGAAATTGAAGTGCTTGGGAAGCTATAACAAATTAAGTAGAAGAAGTGCCTTCCTGGCACAAAAGACAAGGGATGGTGATACTATTCCCTAAATATTCACGATACCTTTGCAGCCAGGGTAACCAGAACATCCCCAAAATTCATTTCCGGCGTTGGAACCCTTTTTAGCTAAACGCTTCAGCATGGTTTTGCCACAAAGAGGGCAACTGGGATCGCCTGATTTTAATGAATTTGACGCAACAGGAGAAGCATGGCGCTCCTTGAGTGATGCTACGTGCAATTTATGTGTTGCCCACATTCTTGGTAGCTTTCCTGTCTGGATGGCAGTTACTATCTGCTCAACTTCATCATCTGTGAACAACACTTCCGATTTGCTTTTGATGTATGACGAATAGCCTTTATCCAACACATTCACAGGCATAGAGGTCTTAAACGTACTTTCACCCCAAAACATCACAACTGAATGGAGCTTATTGTGCTCAATGCCTAAAAAATCTGATAGGCACTTTGTGTGTCGATAGTTCTGCCGAAGTGGATTTTGAAACTTGAATTTACCTCCAGGGAAGGACTGGGTCCACTCGGCTGATTTTTCATTACCGAATATCCAACCGTTCATATTCTTTGCTTCAATCACAAAAATGCCAAAGCGAGAAACAATGATATGGTCGATTTGCGTAGTACCGTCTGTTGTAGGAATAGTTACATTATTGAGTTCATGGTAAACAGTCTTGTCCAACATAATCTTGTGAGCAAGAGAGCCCATCGTCTCGCCAATAAGCCCTTTGAACATCGAAAACAAGCCCATATGTATTCCATTTTGTTATGTGGTTGGTAAGTTTTCAGGTTTTTGTATGCATAAGGTTAAGCTCCACTCGCATTCATAGTTGCAGAAGTCACATTTGGAGTGATTTTCTTCCTTGATCGTTCAATCCATGAAAGACCAAAAAGCACAGACTGCGCCAAAGGCTTGAGCAGCCAAGAAATAGGGTAGAGCACAAGGAAGATAATCAGTGACCACCCTGCAATCTGAACAAGCAAAGGGTTTAAATCTAATAACTGGGCTAATTCAGCAAATACACTGTTTATTAAACTGGGATGTTTAATGATGATGTACGCAGTAGCAGCCACAGCACCATATTTACCCAACTTCCGGAATATTTTCCCCTCTGATAACAGTCGTGGTGCAAAGATCTTAGTTCTAGTTGTGAGGTTCAATTCCTTGCCGGTGCGTCCAACAACCTTTCCACCAGCTCCGAGAATCTTTACAGGGGCAGCCACCATTGCAACATCGACACCTGCCCAGAACATGTCGCTTGTTGTTATGTTCTCCCCAAGGTCGTGCTTTGTTTCAAGATTGCGAATACCGCTAGTAAAGAAAGAAATTAGTCCTTTAGTAATTCGATCTGTTTGATTCCTCTTAATTTTTTCATCTTTACCAACTACAAACTGTCCCAAAAGGTCATTGCCTTCTTGTTTAATAAAATTGACTGCATACCAGCCACGTTCCTCCGACCCAATTTTATGAGGTTGAATATGAGCGACTGGCTTCTTATCTGGTTGTTGTCCGTTTCCGGTTAAATGTCTCCATATTTCAATTCCGTATGCTTTGACTTCATCAAAGGTTGTCTTAACTATATCTTTTGCTTTGACAGACCAAACATCGTTTTCAATAAAATACTGAATGACGGGGATAATTGATTCACCATATTTCCGGAGAATCTCTTTGAATTGCGGCTCGGAACCATATAGTAAAAAAATTTTTCTGGTTTTCTCAGGGTATTTAGATAAAGCAATCCATGCTTTTAATGTGAGTTCTTTATCTCCAGAATAATCCAGCAACAAAGCCTGTATCGGTAATTTTTCATTGAGAATAGCTTTATCAATATGCCCTAATTCCTGTTCTGCCTGAATATGAATCAGCTGCTCTGAATAGGGCGCAGGCTTAGAAAATTGGGCAATAGCTAAAGAAACAACAATGGCTATCGCTAAAAATAATAGTAGTTTTCTCACTCTTGTCAGTACTCCTTTCATCAGCAGGGAAGGGCAAGCCTAAATTTGCACAAATGAAAACTGACCAGTTAAGGCCAGTGTTCCTGAGCCCAAAATATTCAGGTTCTATCCTACAGATTTAAATGTAAACCCAATGTTTTAATGAGAAAAAAATGCTATTAAGCTGTTTTGCGCTTATGAGCAACGCTGATTAACCCAAGGAGACCAGAGCCGAGTAGCCATGCAGCTGCGGGCACAGGTACAGAAGTTGGTGTCATGAGAAAAGAGCGATATTGACCGTTGATCGTCCCAATGCCGACGATCTGGCCGAGGTCGTTGATATCTTCGGCATCATTTAATGTCCAACCCGAATTATCCGGCAGCAGACTGTTGAGATCCAGCAGGCTACCACCGTTATAGAGGAAGGCGTGAAAGGAGGCATTGCCCGCTGTCCAGGAATAGCCCACCACCTGACCGTTATCGTTGATGCCATTGGCAGTGCTGCCATAGGTACCACCGAAGGTGCCAAGGTCACTCATCGCACCGTTGCTGTAGAGGAAGGCATGATAAGTGGCATTGCTCGCGGTGTAGGCTTGGCCCACTACCTGGCCGTTGTTATTGATGTCCTGGGCAGAGCTGCTGGTGCCACCTAAGGTGCCGAGATCTCTCATCACACCGTTGTTGTAGAGGAAGGCATTTTGAGCGCCATTCGCTTTAGAGGCATAGCCCACAACTTGACCGTTGTTGTTGATGCCAAGGGCAACGCTGTCCGTGCCACCCAATGTACCAATGTCGTTCATCACACCGTTGCTGTAGAGGAAGGCGTGATTAGGGGTGACGCCCATGTTGGTGTTGGCATAGCCCACAACTTGACCGTAGTCGTTGATGCCCAAGGCGGCGCTGTACAGTCCACCCAAGGTACCGAGATCGCTCATCGCACCATTGTTGTAGAGGAAGGCGTGATAAGCACCAATCGCTACATTGGCATAGCCCACCACCTGGCCATTTCCGTTGATATCCCTGGCGTAGCTTTCCGCGCCACCTAAGGTGCCGATAGCATTCATTGTAGCGTTGCTGTAAAGGAAGGCGCGATTGGCGCTGCCTGTAGAGGAGTAGCCCGCCACTTGGCCATTATGGTTGATGCCATAGGCGCCGTTGTTGATGCCACCAAAAGTGCCCAGATCGGTGATCGTGTAGCCCACCGCCCCTGCCGGACTGCTCAGAGCAAGACCCACTAGTAGCAAGGGAATCAGGTGTGAAAGTTTGCGCGTGGTTTTTATTGATAGGGCAAAGGATGAGCTAAGGATTTTCAATGTCTACTCCAGATTGGATTATGTTTATTGTTGTAAATTATGTTGTTCAGAATGTTCAAGCAATAAGCATGCCGTTTTCATTACCATTTCCAATGTAATGATTGTAATAGATTAATTTATTGGGGATTTTGTTTGAAATATTAAATTGTAAAATATACCGACATAAATTACGGTAAAAGCCTGGAGAAATTCTACTTTTCTTGTGTCAAAATTAACCACAAAAGCATCTTGAATAGGTAATTCAGGACTTTCTGATGGTAATGTTAAATGAAGAAAATGTGGGTGGCTTAATAGTCCCGAGGTGAGCCGACTTACACCCATCCCGGAACTTGTTGTGACTACCTTTAAACCGAAGGTTTTATCCCCCTCCTTATCATGAGCGAAGCGCTGTCAGCAGCATTCTGAAGCGTCTTTGTGCTTAGATGTGCATACCTCTCGGTCGTCTTTATGTCTGCATGTCCAAGTATCTGTTTTATTTCATATATTTGCCTTCCGCTGTTCACTAAGAAGGATGCATACATATGTCGCAGATCGTGGATGCGAAGGTGCGGCAATCCTGCTCTGTTCCGAAGGCGGGTCCATGTTCGATTGATTGATGTAATTGGTTTCTCCGTTTTTAGGTTTATGAACAAGTAATCAAATGTTTCCTCTGTATCCAGTTGAGATAGCACAGCCAGTGCACTATCATTCAACGGAACAGAGCGGAGCCTTTTGCTTTTACTGTTGATTGCTCTCACAATGAATATCCGCTTTACCATGTCAACGTCACTCCATTTTGCTGAAAGTGCTTCATTTAATCGGCACCCAGTGCTTAGTAAAAACAGGGCGATACGTGATGCCATGTGGTCCGGATCGCTATACAACACAGCCAACAAGCTTTGTAATTGTTCGTCGTCAAGATAGTTTTCCTTTTTATTGTCCTCAAAAAATAACGGGATACGCGCTGCTGGGTTGATTTCCAGCATATCCCAATCTATGGCCAAATTAAGTGAATGCTTGATCAGCTTAACGTGATGATTGCAGGTCGCAGCTGCCAGTCCTTCGGCCTTAAGTGCAGAATGAAAATTTTGAATGGCCAACCGCGTAATGGTATTCAGTCGTTTACTTCCCAGAACACCCTTGATACGCAATCTGTAAAGCTCCTCATCGCGCTTCCAGGATCGTTTGCGTGGTATTACGTAGGGTAGGTAGTGATTTTCAAAGAAGTCAGAGAACAGCAGAATTTCTTTACGAGCCTTTTCCTGACCACGTGGGTCAGCCCCCAGAGCAATTTCTGCCTTGAGTATTTTGGCTTGTTTGCGTGCATCCGTTAAGCTGATATCCGTCGTGCGTCCAATATGCTGATGGCATGTTTTTCCGGCGATATTTTTTGAACGTAAATAAAACGTGCCTTGGCCTTGGCTGGTAGCACGGACTTCAACGTAAAATCCTTTCAGTTCGGAACAGCACATCTCAATGCGAGATACATTGTCAGGGGTTTTTAGATTGTTACTGATGAAATTTGAATCAAGTTTTACGATGGGCATAATATTTCCTTGTTTAAAACGAATTGTTAAATTTTTAATGGTTATATGGAACGAAATGATTGCAGTCGGGTATGAACCGCAATCATTTGTACTTGCTGTATCGTTAAAGGTTAAAAGGCAGGAACTGTGGGTGCCCCAGTGTTGTCACCTAAATTCGCCGTTTTATCCGCAACGTCTCCACAATTGATTCCTGAAATGGCTTCCGGTGTTGCGGAATCGTTGCGGAATAGTTGCGGACAGTCCAAAACGTTTCCGGCTGTATCGTTGCTTGAATGTTGTGTGTTACCCGCAACGACCCCTGCCTCGCCGTTATTGGATTCCGGCAATTCGTTGCGCTGTTGCGGCAATTTTGTGGGGGAGAGGAGATAGCGTGCAAAGGAATCTTCAAACTGCGCTTTATCGAAACCTTTGGGTGTATTTTTTGGCCCTAGGCGGACTGTTTTGGACTTGATGCCATACCCTGAAAGTTGCTTTGCTAGTTGACGCGGTGTAAGTGGCTTGCCCCGGTTATAGGTTGCCCATGAATTTTCTTCATCTTTCATAAGCGCCTCAATTAAATCCGCAGTGCTTATTTTCTCGACATGCTTGCACTCAAATACATACTGGATATCGGCAAGCAATTCGTTGCCAATACTTACTGATGCTTCACCAGTACTGGAAAGTTTTAACGCTGCTGTAGTTGCACGTAGCACCCAATCTGGACCTGCACATTCAGCAATTGCTAATAGAGGCTCCCAATTGTCCTGGGCTCGGTCGCCTAATTCATCCGGAAGGGCAGGGTGTGATAGTCGTATCTGTTGCGAGTAATCATCAGCAAAACGAGCCAATTTAGACGAATAATTCTTAAATAGGTCAGACTCTGCATGGCGCAAGCGCGCTACCGATTCATGTGGCAATTTCCGTCGAAGATTAAACACAATAGCGCGACTCATGGTCGCATCTGGCAAGTGTTTTTCTAGCGAGATACCTGCGAGTGCCTTTGCACCCCATACCTTGAAAAGTTTGGGTTCGTGGTTATCGCCAACTACCCGACCAACAAAAGCATTCGCGCGAGTGTAACCAGCATTAATGAGTCCTTTGATTTCGTCATTTTCTCGTATGAAGGTATCTGCTTCGTCAATCAGTATGGTTGGAGTCCACATTTCCACTGCGCGAAACATAAATGCTGTGGATGAATTTGCGGCAGATAATGGTCTTGCCACCATGCGCCCCAGTAAGTCCAAAAACTGCGACTTACCGCAAGCCTTTTCTGGGGCATTGATTATGGCTAATGGCGCTACTTCAGCTGCATCGATAAACCAAGTAAATGCCACCCAAAGCGCCGCAGCGTCAGCCTGTTCAATATCCATCACGATAAAACGACAAATGATGTTTGATATATCATTTAGCAATTGCGCCGGATCTATCGGTTCCGGGTGTGGCTCGACTTCGAGGAATGGCAGCATGAGTCCGTTTTCTTCATTACGTGCCGCCTTAACCATACCATCTAGTGTTTTGACTTGAACCCCTAATGCCTTGGCTTGCTCTGTCCTTACGCGATCGTAGTCCATGGGCTTCATGGTTGCCAATCTTGCAATGACTTCATCGTCCTCTTGTTGGGGTGCTGCTGGCGTAATACCTGTAATGTTTTCTGTTTCGGGCACAGCTTGCGTTCCAGCCTTGATGTCAATTGGCGAAATTTTTTCAACCAATGAAGGAAGAATGTTTGTCATCATGCATTCTCCCCAATTTCTTTGTTAATAATTTCAAACTGCCCAGCCGAATCAATGCTTTTATCCCACCCTGCTTCCTTAGCATCGAAGTAGATCGTGCCCAGGGTTACGGGTATCCCGCCATAGTTGTAATTCAGAAAGCGTTGCCACACGGTATCAAAAACCTCCTCGCCCGTGTAGCCATTACTGCCTGGATTGACCCATGCTTTCGACTCAATTCCACGAAGTTTGCCGCTACTCCAGGATTTGGCAATTATGTATAAAGCCTCGCTAAAATCTGGATATGCTCTTGCCGCTCCTGCCAGAGGCGCAAGGCGTCTTAGCTTCCACGTTTCATCGTTACAATCCGGGTCAAGTATGCTCATTGCAGATGTTAATTTCTTTAGATCTGGTGGGCCATATTGGGTATGGTCAGCATTAACAGTTTTGAAGACAAACTGTGCGGAATGACTATCCATCCCACCACACAGAAGCTTGAAGGCGCTGTCAATGGCGTGGAACATTCCTTTCTGTTCTATATGTTTATTTGAGGCGTGAATTAGCGTTACAAGTTTTGGTGGATCGTATTTGAAATTCAACGTGCCAGGTATCCGCAGCACGCTGGCTATATCCGCTGTTCTCGAGTCATCGACTAAAAATTTTAGCGCCTTCGTTATCGCCTTAAGCCTTCTCGCATACGCCAGCCACATTTCACTCTCAGCCACATTATCTAGCACCCAATATATGTGTAGCCCGCCACCACTGGACACGATGTGAGTTGGGTAGGGCAGTACCGTGTCTGCGCAAAACTTATTTACAGCTATAAGTGCCTTTTCTTCCGTCAGATAACCCTTACCGGCTGCAGCTTTATTTTCACCGCAGTCAATATCCATCCAGAATCCCCATGCACCAGATGCATTGCCTGCCATTCGGCTATTTGCACTCAGGTATTCAGCGCAAGCAAAATATACATCTTTACCAACCTCAGATATGGCCAGTGCACGTGCAATCGCTGTGCTTACATCTTTGGCATGCAAGTTTTTGAACCGCCCTGTATCCCTGTCCATCTCACTTATCTGGTGGATTCGATCAGGTGAGCGCCAGAATGCTTCTAGCAGCGGGTTTTTCAGGGGTTGAAGGGATGGATTGACCTGATTTAGGCCGTGTGGCTCTTTAGTGAAATGGCTTTCGCCGGTATGTTGCAGGTGTTTATTGTGCATCGTCGTTTCCTATCGGCATTGCCGTTGTTATAACGATGCCAATAGTGGGAGGCTGACTATCCTCCCCCGCAACTGTCCCTCATGATTTATTTAGGGGGAGGGTACTTGTACATCATCTACTATGTCACCAAATTTACGCAATCTTTCCCAGGCTCGATCGAAAACTGTTATGCCAGTAAATAAGTCATTTTCTTTTAGTGACGTTCTTACTTTAAATTTCACGCCAGGCTTGCCTGCCTTATTTTTTGGTAGGCTTTTCGGGATATATCCAAGTCTTATAATTTCATCAAATATGGCTTTTTCTTGCGCCCGTAATTTCGGTTGTTTATCCTGGTTTTGCTTTATGTCCATTTCAATTTCAATGGTCGCTAATGGAAGCTTTTGTGGCTCTGGAGAATTTCTAGTCAATGAATCCGGGGAGGTAATGGAAATGTTATATTTATTTCTTGCCCACCACTCAACACTTGCTAGTGTGAGGAATTCATCACCTGTCCAATCTGTAGATTCCTGATCGATTCTTATATCGGAGTTTTCGCCTTTGCTGATCTCTTCACGGATATCTCGAAAATAAGTTTTAGCTTTATCGATTAGTTCCTTATATTTAAGTACGTCAGATTTTTTTTCAGCGAGCGCCTTTATTGTGGCATCAGTTTCTACGGTATTCTTAGCTGCATCCCTGACTGATTCAGCTTGGATAAATTCTAGAATGGCTGCGTCTTTATGTTGCATCAGTTGCTCCATTAGAGATGGCGCCGACGAAGACAACAGTGGAGACTCCCAGCCTATCATTTTGGCTACTGCATGTTCTGTTTGCACGATGGGTGCCGATACATAATTGTCATGCTTTTTATCATCAGGGTTAATCATGACATTTATGCTCCGTCTTATTGATTTATGAAACAAGAAAAGGAATTTCTCTGGAATTATACAGATCCCAATTTGCGGTGATAGGTAGATTTAAGGCCAGAAGCCGAAGTTAATTATCTACGGTTGCAGCTTTGGGGGTACACGGGCTTCAGCCACCACTCTGGCAGTAGTGAGATGACTTCATTGCGCAGCAGCCCCCAAAAGTTGGCATTTTATCCGCAACGACGCAACATTCAAGTACTGGTATGGCTCTCGCGCGTTGCGGAATCGATGTGGATAAAATGTGGTTGCGAAACGCCTCCGAACAGGCATACCACGTGGAAAATGGATGCGGAAGTGTTGCGTTTTACCTGCAACGCGCCATACTTCGTAGTTATTGGCTTTCGGCGTATCGTTGTGGATGTGCGGTAAATTTCTTGGGTCTAACAGATGCGCGACCCGACAGAATTTTTGGAAAACTTTATTAGGTGCTCATGAGGTGATCATTTTGAAACTTATTTATCAGGAACACACTTAAATTCAATTTCAGCTTGTGCGTCAGTTCTAAATGGGACCATATCCTTGTCTGTTGATTTTACGATTTCAATTACTTTGCCTTTTGACGAACAAAATTCGTTAGCCTCTTTAATCGCATCAGCTTTCACTTTTGATCCTGTTTCAAATCCTTTCTTTGTTCTTGAAATCATATAAGTATCGCTCCCCATAGGAATGACTCCAGAGGTTGAGGCGCAAGCGGAAAGTAATATTATGGGTAGAACATAACCTAAAAGTTTCATGCATTTCTCCATTGTAGAAGTAAAAAGCGAATCATTCAGAGTAACCTTCAAACGGCTCAGCCAACATGCGGAAGGTGAGCCGAGGCTACATGTGCTTTGATTAGCTGCATTTTGATTCTTTCGCCATCCTGCTTTCTATTTGGCAAAACAACTTGAAGCGCTCGCATCCTTCCTGAGTCCTTTGCCTTGCATCTTAGCCAACGCTTCTTGGCATTCTCCCAAACTTGGAAACGGACCCCAGGTGGCAGTACCAGTTGATGACATAACCACATAGTAATAACTATTTACCGCAAATGCCTGCAATGGAAGCATCGAAACTGCAACAATTGCCAGCCAAAACAATTTGTTCTTCATTTTCTTCTCCTGTGAAAGTGATAAATTTTGATGCCAGTAGAGGAAATTCAACAAAATGAACTTTTTTTTTTCCATTTGACGGTTGAGCATGAACTAAGCGAAAGCAATAAACAACAACTAACTTGTAATGTGTTATCGCCTGGTCAACGCTTAACCGGTATATATGGTAAATTTTTAACTGGCATCAACAAACCTGTATGTCCTCATCCAGGATTTCAGTTTTTGCTTCCCCCTCCCCACCCCTGACTCAGTCGATTGCCCTCAAAACTTGCTGAGCCTCAGGATGTCCCAACATGTATTCCCGCAGCCAGTGGTAATGCTGGGCACATGTTGCTGCAAACTTCTGATTGTTGCTGAACGACATATGACTATATGTATACAGGCAAGCAGTAATACCTAAGGCATCCGCTGATAGGCTGCCCTCAAAGCCGTTCTCGCAGACTACATGGTATTGATGGTCAATTGCTGTGGTAGATGCTATAGCGGGAGCCATATAGAAACCACCGTTGCTTAATGTGTAAAACTCCCAGTAACCGCCGTTGTATTCACGGGCTATGCTATCCGTGATTGCATACACATGCGGTTCAAGTAGCAGTGGGAAGTGAATGCCGAATAAATCAGCGGTATGGTGGATGCGTTGTTGATTGGTTACTTGCTGGCGGGTGATAGTTGTAATCATTTCTGTACTCCAGTTATGGTCGCATGACCGGTTGTGTAGGTATGTAAAAATCCCCCAAACCTTTATCTATGCCTATTTCCTCCAGACGAACGCAACCCTTTGCAATGACATAGATGTTCTGTCTGCCTGATTAACATGAAGCTGGAAAAATAAAGCTAAGAAAAGGAATTAGGGGGAGGGAAGGGGATAGATGAAACTAAGAAAAGTCAGTATGGAATTCCCAGGTATCTTCATGATCGATGGCAGCCATCAACCTGACTTGGTCATTGACTGCATCCGTAAAGGCTTCATCTGGCAGATCCCAGGTAAGCACTACATCAATCGCGGCTAGAAGGCAGTTTTGGTTGTACATGGTGTTTGCTCCTTTGGTTGTGTTTGGTTTTGTGAACGTGAATGAAATAAAAAACGATTCCTGCAAGTACAAGCAGTACCGTGAATACGAGGGGATATAAGAAGAACAGCAATGCCAAACTAACAACTCCGATCCATCGGGTGGAGGCAAATGCGAGGCATATAAGTGAGATAAAAAACAAGGTAATGGCAATGGTGATCATCAAGGCTCCAGGTTGGTTAAAGAAGTAAATGGATTTGCTAAAGATGCATTTACTGAGTGAAAAAGGTTGATTAGGGTCGGAATAAGGTCGGTATTGCGCCTGTGCTTCATTGCGAAGCTGAAAACTCCTTAGGTTTCTTAGAGTTAGGCGTGTGAATATTGAGAGAACTGCGGACTTCAACTACGTCGGAGAAGATTCAGCCTGCTTTTTACCTTTAGGGGGTAATGCCGACTTGTCCTGCTTGGTTGGTACTGCTTCTTTACCAGTTGTGCTCCGCATAGGTTTATCCTTGGCCTTCACAGCAGCATTGGAAGCAGTATCAGGTGACGCCATCAACTTTCTGATTTCGGCCATAAACTCAGTTGGGTCCAAGAGTTCATAGCATCGACGCTTCTCTGTTGACTGCTGTACCAATCCTTCTTGTTTCATTGCAGCCAGCAGAAAGGCAGGTGTGTTTATTGATTTGCCACGAAAGAGCGGATAGAGAACATACGATATGAGTGGCTTGTCGCTGGGTACCTTGGAAAGCACCTGCAGGATCACTTCTAGCGGTATCCATTCCTTACTGAAAAAGCCATTCCCAGTATTGGAAAAAACACGGAACTGGATTGAGGATTCATCTGTGCAATTACTTTCACCATTTACTGCACATCCGATGTGGTAGGTCAGATTAGATTTCCCGGAGCAGGAAGGGCATGTGCCAGTCTTCAGGATACGCATGACAGTTTCAGAAGTTGTAGTTCCAGAAGTTGCCGGTTTTTGGATGGCAGCATCTGACTTGATTGCTGTAACTTTTTTCATGATGGGACTCCTTTGTAGTGATGGGTTTGTTTAGTGGTTGGGTTAATGACAAACATCTGTTTCATATAAGATGGTTAAAAAGCCGCAACAGCATTTGTTACTTGATCGCAGTAAAAATCTCAGGCTGGCGATAAAGAACATTCAGTAGCGCAAGGCATTCGGCATGGGCGCGGGGAATCTTTGCGTCGTACTCAATGATTCCGGCTCGCTCCTCAAATTCCTCACGCTGTCTTTCATCCAGCAGGGTGACCATTTCAGCAACGAGTGCATCCAGGGGGATTGGATAAGTTATATTCATATCAGTCTCCAGAAGTGGTACTTCAAAGGGGAAACCACGCAAACCAGCCTTAAATAGGTCTAGTGATGGTGGAGTGAAATGATGGTTGGGTAGATATTAGGAAGAAGTGGGTGGATGGTGAGGGGCTATGTTGCCTGAGCAGTGAAGTCAGGTGCTGGTACTGCATAAATGGCACACATCGCCAGTAGATCAGCATCGATTCCCGATGTTTTGGGAATGAAGATATCGATACCGAATCCGTCATCATTCAGAATGAAGACCATTTCGTAGCACCCTGAGTGTTCCTCCAGAGCTTCATAGGAAGGCGAGAAATCAGGGCCTCCGAAGCAGGTATCATCGAAGAGGTCACTCAGGATAGGACAACTGCTTTCCTTCTCCAGCGATTCCACACTGTCGCCAGGTTCGACAACGATCATGTATCCATGCAGATCGTAGTTATATTCTTCGCCTGCACAGATTTCGGTAAAGCGTCGCTCGACCAGACTACGAATTTCAGGATCGGGAATGTTGCTTGCTAAAGTGGGACCGCGTAGGACAATCATAGATATCTCCTTTTTAATGGACGAAAAAAAATGCCAACGCATCAAAAGATTGGCAGGCACAGGATGTTGCAGATTTCGAGTGAGGCTAGTTACTAATGGGTGAGGATGATTACGGGTGAAACAGCTAAGGGGGATTTATGGGGGTAAATGAGGTGGTAGGGGGAGGCAGGGGCAGGGCGGTTATTAAAAGTGCCCCATAATAAGGTACGGTATTCCATAAGCTATAAGTAGAAATACCAATACTCCCGTTAAAACGGCACAGGTCAAGGCGATCAGGGATTTCATGAGGATGTACCGGAGGGTATTGAAAAATCCCATTGAGGGCATGTTCTGCAGTGCTTTGCCTATGCCTGAGTGATCGGTGGTCACCCAGCGGAATAGGCTTGTTGCTGTTTTGTCTGTAGCTCGTCCGGTGAGCTTGGCAGCTTGCCATCCAGCCGACCGCAGATTGTGTATTCCTTTGTTACCAAACTTTCCATTTTGTTTTGCCATTTTGTATTTCCCTTTAGTGTTGTGGTTACTTGGGCTGCTACGAGGAACTTAATGCAGATAAAGGATGGGGTTGTGGCAGTTAAGAGATTGCCAACTATTGATCCAATTTTGTCGGAATTTTTTACATGCCATTAGCTACTTAAAATTTATTATTAATATTTTCTATTGTTATCAATTGATTAAGAAATATATCTTATATCGGTATAGTTATTGCTTTGTGAATGGAAATAAATAAGAAATATACAAAAAATAATAATTATTGCCCCGGGGAGGGG
The DNA here is from genome assembly GCF_004346685.1 of Sulfurirhabdus autotrophica. Taxonomy (NCBI): domain Bacteria; kingdom Pseudomonadati; phylum Pseudomonadota; class Betaproteobacteria; order Nitrosomonadales; family Sulfuricellaceae; genus Sulfurirhabdus; species Sulfurirhabdus autotrophica. The sequence goes on along the minus strand of NZ_SMCO01000006.1, from coordinate 10,201 downwards.
TGCACAATGAGTATCAAAATCACCTCGATCATGGCTCTGGTCGCTACTCTTGCCTGTCTAACTCATACGCCTGCATACGCTGTCGGTAATTTTTACACGATCAAAGATCTCGGTGCCATTGGCGATGGCACTCTCAGTTGGGCTTCTGGCATCAACCAAAATGGCCAAGTGGTAGGTCACAATTACGCTTCGCATGCATTCCTTTACAGCAATGGATCGATAGGCGATCTTGGAACCCTCGGTGGTGGCTACAGTGATGCCTATGGCATTAATGGAAGTGGTCAAGTGGTGGGTGGAGCCTACACAGCAGGCAATGCCGCTCGAACCGCCTTTCTATACAGTAACGGTACAATGAGCAGTCTTGGCACATTGGGCGGCACGAACAGCGCTGCTTATTCCATCAACAACAATGGCCAGGTGGTCGGTGAAGCTAACACTGCGGTCTACAACAGTTGTTGCAGTTTTACTTCCCACGCTTTCCTTTATAGCAACAATGTGATGACCGATCTTGGTACTTTTGGCGGCAGCGACAGTCGCGCTTTTGGCATCAACAACAGCGGTCAGATTGTTGGCGGCGCCTTCACTGCGGATAATACTGCTTATCATGCTTTCCTCTTTAGCAACGGTGCAATGAGCGATCTCGGCACCTTCGGCGGCACGCGTAGCGAAGCCTTTGGTATTAACAGTAACGGTCAGGTGGTGGGTATTGCACAATCTTTGGATAATACTGCTTATCATGCCTTTCTTTACAGCAACGGTACGATGAGTAATCTTGGCACATTGGGCGGCACGAACAGCTTTGCTATAAGCATCAACAACAATGGCCAGGTGGTGGGTGAATCCGACACTGTAGGCAATTCCGCTCGAACCGCCTTCCTTTACAGCAATGGTGCGATGAGCGACCTTAATAGCTTGCTGAACCAGGGTTCAGGTTGGACATTGTTAGAAGCCAATGGCATCAACGACCTAGGCCAGATTGTTGGTATGGGGACGATTAATGGTCAGAGCCACGCTTATCTCATGACACCGACTGCCGTTCCGGTGCCTGCCGCTGCGTGGTTGTTCGGTTCTGGTCTATTAGGTATGGCTGGGTTCGTAAGAAAATGTACAACACGCTTGGAAACTAGAAAATAATAAGATAAGTGGATATAGGTAATGGATATAAGACTTAATAAGGAACGTCGAACGGGACTTCCTTTTGGTAATAAGCCACCATGGCTTGCAAGGGGTGTAATGGGTGGTTTGATTTTTTCCGATCGTAGGAAAACATCTGATAGGCGAACGGTGAATAATCGGAAAAATAGTGAAAGTGTCGGCGATAGTTGATATGCGTTATTGCATGTTCTGAATTGTTCTTAAATATAAATAAAAAATTAAGGGAAGATCGAATGAAAAATTGGTTTCTTGCGTTATTGATATCGACTCTAGCAGGATGTGCAACATTCCCTAAATCACCTGACGATCAGGCTATGTACTATGCAGATAAGATCGAACAACAATATAAAAGTGGGAATCCACTGGATGCCTGTTTGAACATGACTTCTGCATTGGCTCAACCATCCGGGAAAGCACAAATTAAAAGCTTTTTGGCAAAAAATCCTATATATGTCAAACAACTTGAGGACTCGCTACTTAATAGAGCACGTGCACTGACATCAAAATATGAAGCATTTGATGTTCTAAATACTACTCGAGAAATATCGGATGCTGGTATTTGGAGGTCATCTTCGTCCAATGCGATTGTATCTGAGCTTAATGCAAGCATTTCGAAAAGCAACGTCACCAATTCATTGGACTGGATGCTCGGCGATGACTATTCAAAATTCACCTCGCTTTCCTCAACTGAAGGAGAGGACTTAATATTTCATCGTACACTTAATATTTTAAAAGACACAAAACGAGTGCCCAGACAGGTTAACGCATTATTAAAGTTCGTTGAATCAAAGGGGCGCAATTCGTCGCAGTTTACAGAAGTTTTTAATGCGCTACCTCAGCTAAACATTAAACGAAGTGAATTGACTGATGAGTTTTCCCGAATATTCCCGGCTTTTACACAAGAAAGGTTAGCTAACTTGTCTCTAAAGATTAAACTTCATTGTCAACCACAGGATAGATTGTTGCAGGAAGATATCGCAGCTAAGCTCAAAGGTTTATCTAATAACTTTATAATTGTTCCGGAGTTGGATTCAGATACTGTGGATGTGGTTGTCGAGAAGTTACGTCATGATGAACGAGCAATCCCGGAGAGAACGCAAACTGTTACGGTTTCAGATACTGAAGTTGATTTGCTTAAAGCTGCACTTTTGATGCCACGAAATGCTTCATATCTGTATGACTATACTTCTGGTGGCGCAAACCTAGAATATGGGTATGCAATAAAAGCTTCGCGTAAAGGAGGTGTTCTGGCGGATGAGCTTATTCGAGACAAGCTATCTAATACCTATCACTCTTGTAGCAATATGCGTGTACAGAATGTTTTCGGCGGCGTCCAAGGCGCAAAATTTTATGCTAATGACGATGTTAGGGCAAAGTGTTCTGGAAGTAATCAGAATAATGGCGGTGTTGAAAAACTGCGGCAAGATTTAATTGATATTATAGCTAGAAAAATCGCCGATATACCTTTATTAGCTAAAACAAGGGACTTGAACTAAGAGTCGGCTTTACTCCTATATCTAGGAAAACAAATCACTAGAAAGAAACGTAAGCAACATGTAATTAAGTTTCGCATATGTACTGTTTGAATTAGCTCATGCCGTTTAGCGAGAATTACGAACTAATTTATTGGCCTGAAATAAATAACCGGCCATATGTTGCGTTTCACAGGGGAAATCGTGGCACATCAAAATCAAGACCAGTACAAGGCGGAAAATGTTGAAGGTACTGTAAACGAGTTGTTTTCAGGAAAACTATCACTTGAGCAGGCTCTGCAAAAGCTAAGAACACGCCTATTAGACCTCTCAGCCAGAAATAGGCTACTGAATTACCGCCACCCTAAAGGTAGGTCAATACAGTTTGTTGATAAACCAAATCTTAATCTGGTGTTCAATCGCCTAGTTGATGGCAAATCCATACAAATTATCTATGTTTCTGATCCGCCTCCGGACTCGTATGAGCTAAGACGTCCAGATGTAAAAACTTACGCACAAAGCCAAGGGATTGATACTGACGTTGAGTTTTCTCCATTGGCATGCGGAGAGACTGCTAATAAGCACACACCGAAATTGCAGGCCCTAAACTATCCTGCTGAGTTGGATAAACTTTGCCGCAAACTTGCCTCTGAGGCTCGTACAGTCATTGAAGAAACCGGAACCAACATGTTGTATCTAGTGTTTGGATTCCTGGAATTCTACGAAAACCCCGCTTCTAATAAACCGTTGTTAGCACCGCTGCTATCCGTGCCGATAAGACTTGAGCGTGCTGGAACTGACAACAAAACCAGAACCTATCAATATAACATCCATTACTCGGATGAGGATATTCATGAGAATCAGACTCTTCGTGAAAAATTGAGTCGAGATTTCCTTCTTCAACTTCCGACATTTGATGAGGATGACGAGCCGGGAACCTATTTTGATAAATTGGCAGAGGCGTTTAAAAATCAGAAGCGCTGGAGAGTCCGGCACCAACTCACTTTGGGTTTCCTATCTTTCGGAAAACTAGCTCTATGGGAGGGCCTAGACCCGGAAAAATGGCCAGGATTGCTTGAGCACCCACTCCTCAATCAGATATTTTCTGGTGGCTCAGGGGACGGTGGTGCACTATTCCCCGTTGATTACGACATTGATAGTCATCCAATGGGAGAAACTCCGCTGATTTACGATGCGGATTCTTCTCAACATAGCGCGATTATTGACGTACTCAATGGTAAGAATATGGTTATTAATGGGCCTCCTGGCACAGGCAAGTCCCAAACAATTACCAACATCATTGCTGCAGGACTTAAAGCTGGTAAAAAAGTTTTGTTTGTATCAGACAAACTAGCTGCTCTTGAGGTGGTCAGGTATCGGCTCAATAAAGCCAGTCTTGGTCATTTTTGCCTTGAACTTCACAGTCACAAGACACAGAAAAAGAAACTGTTAGAGGATATTGAAGCTCGTATTCAAGAGAGGTTTCATGCGCCACATCAACTTGAAAGCAAGATTGACTCTCTTAAGCTAAGAAAGAAGGAACTCAACCGCTACGCCACCATCATGGGGAGTAAAGTTGGTAATGAGCTTGAACTCACCGTCTACGACATTTTCTGGAAGACTGAAAGGCTAAGGCAACAAATTGGCGACTTGGCCCAATCAGTCCAATCTATTGAGTTACCCAATGTTGAGTCCTGGAATTACGCTGATATTGAGTCGAGACGATCCAAGTTGGATGCTTTCGGGCAAATGTATTTAGCTATCGGTACATACGATACAAGTCATCCATGGTGGGGATTTTTTCCGCGTCCGTTGATTCCAGGAGATGAGGAGGCTATCGACACAATAGTCTCTAATGCAATTGAAATCGCAAAGGATCTATTTGATTCTGTCGTTAATTGTTTTGAATTTCTGGGTGTTATTGAAGAGCCGGAAATTGCTACAGTTCTCAGTTTAGAGAAAGCTATTCGCCTCTTGCCTGATCCTCCGGAAAATCTGGATAGTTTGCTTCTTCCTAAGATGCTAGCCGCAGAAGTGCGTGTTGATTACCCCATTAGAACGCTTGAGGCTGCCTTCGGAAAGTTAAGGCAGGCACAAATTCTTGACGATAAAGCTTGTTCATTACTTTTGCCGGATAACAATGTAACGCTTACACAAGTTGCACCGATGGCAAGGCGTTGTTCGTCCGAGCTGAAGCCTGCTTTTTTCACCTCGCCTCTTGAATCCATCAAGGAATGCATCTCAGCAGCTGAAATTGCTCTTAGTGAATTGGAAAAAACTGCTACTTCCACTCCCTGCCAATATTTTCAGGCAAGGGTATCAATGCTAGAAAATTTGAATCGTAGACTCGAAGAAGCAGCGCCGCTGAAGCTACTTGGTCAGCCGCTCAATGCATTGAAAGTTGGAGCTGAAGTACTTGCTTCAGAGGTTTTACGACTACGTGTTTCTTATGGCCGCGTAAGAGATATTGCCAAAATCCGTGGAATTGAGTTTGATGGATCTCCATCTGCAGTTTCCTTGTTAGGACAACCAGATGGTGTTACTGGGGTTGTGAAAGGTACGACTGTTGACGCTGAAATTATCGCGAACGCCAGAAAAACTGCTGAGTATTTGCTATTCGACATGCCTATTGGGAAAATTGCCAGGGCAAGTCAATCGAATGACTTATTGCTGCCAGAACAATCTTTGCAGGAATTGAGTCTGCGACATGCAAAGTTGGTCATAGTCTTACAAAAATCCACGCAACTACTCGACGAAGTAAACGAAATCGCACAGCAAGGTGGAATTGTTTTTGACGGTTCCGTAAAAGGGCTGGAAAATTTGGAAGTGTTGAGCAACATTTTCAACCGAGCGCCGACAGATTTGCTCGATTATAGAAGTTCCTCCTTTGGGCACCCTCGTGCACTCGAGCTGATTGAAGCTTCAGAAAACGCATTTATCCACGAAGAGAAAATGCGTAGCGAACTCGATTCGAAGTTCTATCTTGACTCACTACCTACTGCCGAAGAGCTAAAAAATGCCCTAAGAGTATTTAGGCGGGGCGATAATTTCTTTAATTTTTTGAATGGAGATTGGCATCGTGCCAAGAAGCTATTCTCTGGTATGGCAAAAAATAAGCAGAAGTTAAAAGCAGCTGGGTATGCGGAACAAATTTCAGATCTCATCAGTTGGATGGAGCATCTTGCAGCATTTATCAACAATGAGGAATACAAGACTTCATTTGGTTCTCTGTTTAGGGGCATCGATACTGATTTTTCAAAAATCAGGCGCTTGCAGGAGTGGTACTCTACTAGTAACTCTGAGCTGCTTCACCATACCACTCTGAGTGAAACTATTGACCTATCTACCTTTGACGAAAGGAAAATTTCGAAGCTTGCCTCATCAGTTGAAAAATTGCATGCCTATTCGACTGCCCTGACTCAAATCTTAGGCGAATCTAAAGAATTAGTGGGACCTGTTGGGCAGTATTTAGAATCAACAGTCAATAATACCGGATGGGGTGAGTTTAATCAGAAGCTACAACAAATCAAAAACGGTATTGGTAAGGCAATTCTCTATCTCGAGCGATTTGTCACTGCAGACATATCACCACGACGAGCTGTTGATGTTCTAAATGCCAAGCTCGAGCTACATTCAGCACAGGATGATTTTACGGCACTTAATCAAGGCGTCGCATACATTCAAGAGCATACCGAGCATATTCTTCCCGGTATTTCCCAAGTTTCTTGTAATTCCTGGGGAAGTTTTCTTGATCAATTGGATGTATTTGTTCTCGCCACTACGGCCTTAGCTGAAATTGTTTCTGCCTGTGGAGGGGACGAGATCAAACCAGCTGAAACCAAAGATTTGCTTGAAGCTAAATTCAAGTTGGATAATGCCTTGGAGCAATTCTCAGCCATACCGGATCAGGCTGTTTTCGATAGTTGGGTCAGTTATATTTCTAACATCAGGGAAAAAGTCGTGCTAACTGAGCAATTCACTTCGACACTGCTTTCCGCGGGCAAGCCTGGATCAACCGCCAAAAATGTCATTGAAGGATTAGAAGCACGCGATAGCGCGGATAGATTCATTAGTTCTGTGGAAAACGATGAAGATGCAATTTCAATTCTACAGGGACATTTCGATGGACTGAAAACTGACCTGGATACTTTGCAGGCAACCACAGAATGGTGCTCCAAGATCATGGAGGATCGTCAGTTAGTGGGCATGCCAATTAGGTCTCTCCTGCTTTCTGAAGAAGCTCCGTTTAAATTAAAATCTGCCAAAGGGTTACTGGCAAATGTTGCATTTCAAAGGGAAGCTTTGGAGTCAGCCCTAGAAAAATTGCGAGATTTTGGTGCTTATAAATGGGAGGTTTGGAATCTTTCCGAATTAAACACCAAGTATGCTGGCAAGCTCTTGGCCAGACTTAAGAATGCCAGCGCAAATCTAAACGAGGTTCTCCCTTGGTCCAAGTACATGCAAGAGCGTAAAGATTGCGAAAGTTCGGGCTTGAAGGAGTTCATAAACGGAGCGGAAGCCAAGAAATTTCCCGCCGCCGCTGTCGCTGAGATTTTTGAATATGTGGCATACCGCTCTATTGGCAAGAGTATTTATCGCAGCCATCCGGAACTGGAAAGATTTTCTGGCCTAAAGCACCAAAAGATGCGTAATGAGTTCGTAACTCTCGATGAGGAAATCATCAGTCTTACTGGAAAAAGCTTTGCTTATGAAATTGATAGGGTAAAGAAAGTACCTCCTGGAGACTCTGGTATAACGGCCTCACAGAAAACAGAAATGCAACTGATTCGCCATGAATTAGGGAAGACACGTAGGCACTTGCCCATACGTCAGCTTATTAGAAGGGCTGGTGGTGCGATACAGGCTCTTAAGCCTTGCTTCATGATGGGCCCACTTTCAGTTGCTCAATACCTTGCGCACGGTGCCATCGAGTTTGATATTATTGTTATGGATGAAGCGTCGCAGCTTCGGCCAGAGGAAGCTCTCGGTGCGATTACAAGAGGTACGCAACTTGTTGTTGTTGGCGATCCTAAACAACTGCCCCCGACGAACTTCTTTGATCGTCTGGTCGATGGTGGTGACGATGATGACGAAGATGAATCTCCAGCTGTTTTGTCTGGTTCCGAAAGTATTCTGGATATTTGTCAGCAGTTGTTCCATCCAGTTCGAAGTTTGAGATGGCATTACCGCTCTCAACATGAATCCCTGATTGCGTTCTCGAACTATCATTTTTATGAAAGTAGGTTGGTTGTATTCCCCTCTCCCTATAGCCGTAATAATCGATTAGGTGTCAGATATCGATATGTAAAAGATGGTATTTATAAAGACCGTCAAAACTTGCCGGAAGCACAACGGGTCGTCGCTGCTGTATTAGAGCATATGATGAAATATCCCGAAGAATCTTTGGGTGTTGTTACACTCAATCAGACACAACGGGACCTCATTGAAGACCTACTTGAAAAAAGTCTTCGCAATATCGATGAAGCTGATGAGTTTATATCCAAATGGGAAGCAGATGGCTGGCCGTTCTTTGTTAAGAACCTTGAGAATGTTCAAGGTGATGAGCGAGACGTAATCTTTATTTCGACGACTTTTGGTAAAGCTCCAGGTACCGAGAAACCCCGCCAGAATTTTGGGCCAATTAGTCGCCAAGGTGGGTGGAGGCGATTGAATGTTCTTTTTACTCGCGCCCGTAGAAAAGTTGAACTCTTCACCTCAATGCAGTCGGATGACATCGTGACAGATGAGAAAACACCGGCTGGTACAAGGGCATTAAAGGACTATCTGGATTTTGCCAGTCGTGGTGTTCTGACGACAACTAATTTCACTGGACGTGACCCAGATAGTGACTTTGAAGTTTCGGTCGGCAACTTACTGAGAAATCACGGGTACGAAGTTGTTCCGCAACTGGGCGTTGCAGGATTTTTTATTGATTTGGCAGTTAGGAATCCGGACCGTCCAGGTGAGTTTCTTGCGGCAGTGGAATGCGATGGGGCTACCTACCACTCCAGTAATTCAGCGAGAGATCGTGACAGGATTAGACAGTCAATCCTTGAATCTTTGGGCTGGGAGAATCGTATTTGGAGAATTTGGTCGACAGACTGGTTCTACAATGCTAGGAATGAAATAGACAGGCTGTTATCTTTTCTGGAGCAGCGAAGAAAAATTGCTCAAGTGGAGCCTGCACCCGAATACGATTATGAAGGTATTGGGGCTGAATCAGAGGGTGAGGAAGTTGGCAAGGAAAACCAAGTTGATTTATCTTCAAATGTTTCCTCACCTATATACGGAGACGAGCTTTGTGTTGAAGTCGGTGACCTGGTGACCTACTGCTTGGTTGATAAGCCGGATGAGCGACATACTGTGATGATTGTTGATACTGAAAGCAACCCGAAGCTGCATCTCGTTAATCAAGAGACCGCTCTTGCAAAAGCTCTTCTCGACTTACCTGTTGGTGAAGAGGAGATGGTTGGAAATGCAGGTCACAAGGTTCGCGTTATCAAAATACAGCGCCAGATAGAAATTGCCACCTAATTGATGTCATTTATATCGGGAAAATTAGAATATCCCCCCCCAATAACGGAACAGGGAGACATACTTGAAATACTATCGGATAGTGGTTTTTCTGAATGCATAGCCCCAAAAAAAATAAGGATGAATATGGATCCAATAACAATGATATTGACTCTTGCATTAAAGAATCCACAAGTAACAAGTGACACTTTAAAGAATTTTTCTACGCCTGGGGAAATAAAGGTGGAACAAATGCAAAGCAGTGCTGCTGATTTCGCAAGAGAAACACTTAAGTGCTACCACAAGTCAGCGCGCTTTCTAGGCATGAATGTTCTTGGAACGCAGTGGCAAGGTCAAAGCCAATACGCGGCACAAAGTTCTATTCTTATGCGTATTTATTTTTCAGGCATATCCGGAACTGGTTATCAAATGACGGTTGCTGCTATGGCAAAAGAGAATATGTACCGCACAGCAGTACTTCAGGATACAGCTCTTATTCCATACAATAAAAACTGTGCACTTGAATATTGGGTAACAGCTGAAGCTCAAAACTAAAGTTTCAGCCTATCTATCAAATTGAATAGTCGCATGGTCCAAACTTAGTTATGTTTAAGCAGCATCACAGGTTATTTAATTAATGCCGTAAATTAGCGCACAATATTGCTTTGAAGTACCACAGAGTTTAGAAACCGGTAAAAGCAGATTCAGAGGTTGCTACATGGCTACGATATTATGGGGAAGTCCATCATGAGCAATGATGAAGAAAAAAATGAAGCGAATATATTGAGGCAAAGAGCGGATGATGCTTTGACTAATTCCATCATTTCATTCGAGACTCCTCAAAAGCTCAGAGAACTGTGTATTCAAGAACAGGAGCCAAAATCAAAAAAACATACTACTGATGAAATACAATTCAAAATTCGAATAGCATCGACTGATCAGCGTCGCTCACAGGTTAATAGCTTAGGGTCTTAGGAAGTTAAGCACGTTTTAAAGTGTGCTAACTTCCTAAGATGATTAATAAAAATAGATATTATTGCCGTTCTCGAATCAGCGAAGCT